>JACZKT010000240.1 GCA_014859905.1 Rubrivivax sp. | reverse complement strand
GCGCGTGCGCACGCGGCGCGCATGGCGGTGGGGCTGGGTGCCGAGGTCACGATCATCGACCGCTCGCTGCCGCGCCTGCGCCAGCTCGACGAGCTGTTCCAGGGCCGCGTGCGCACGCGCTACTCGAGCGTGGCCAACATCGAGGAAGAAGTGCTGATGGCCGACGTCGTCGTCGGCGCGGTGTTGATCCCCGGCGCCAGCGCGCCCAAGGTCGTGACGCGGGCGATGCTGGCGCGCATGTTGCCGCGCAGCGTGCTGGTCGACGTCTCGATCGACCAGGGCGGCTGCTTCGAGACCTCGCATGCGACGACGCACGATGCGCCGACCTACGAGGTCGACGGCATCATCCACTACTGCGTGGCCAACATGCCGGGTGCCGTGCCGGCCACCTCCAGCCACGCGCTGAACCACGCCACGCTGCCCTTCGGCCTGGCGCTGGCAGCCCGCGGTGAACAGGCGCTGGTGCACGACGTGCATCTGCGCCGCGGCCTGAACATCCATCGCGGCCGCGTCACCTGCGAGCCTGTGGCGCGTGCGCTGGGGATGGCGGGCATCAGCGCGGAGTCGGCACTGGGCATGTAGCGGCCGCGGCAGTCGTGGCGCGCGGCGAAGGGCGGGAACAGGCCGGAGTCCATGGCGATCATTTGGCCGAATGCCCGGTCCACTCTGGTTCCTGACACTCGCCGAACTCGTCGATCGAAGCAGGGTCTGGCGACATCGGTTCCTTCAGCAGTCCGCGCCTGATCGGTAGAACCTTCACAGCGGGATCAGTCTTCGGTCGGCGGCAACACTGTGATGCGCTGGTCGATGCGGCCCACGCAGCAGCGCGGGCAGTCCGTGCATTGGCACCGAAACCAACCCGCGCGTTGGTCGTCTCTGGCAACTGCGGCGTTTGCCCGAGCAGGCTCGTGCAGACAGCTTCGCCTCGGTTGGCGCATCAGTCTTGATCTCGGACAAGATTGCGAATGCGAATGATTTGCAATAATATTGTGTATCTCGCACTCCACAGGGCTGATCCAGATTGGAGCTTCTCGCCCGGCCCCTCGCCAATGGCGCTCGCAGCAACCCCCGGGCTTGCCACCGCCGCCCAAACGAAAGCGTTCCAAGGCCATGACTGTGTTGACTCTCGACTGCACCATGCTCGGCGAACGCCATGTGGTGGCCGCGGTGGCGGCGCCTGCGGGCGCGCCTGAGTGGGCGCGCTGGCTTGAAGAGATCGGGTTCATTCCCGGCGAGCAGGTGGTCTTGATGGCGCGCGCCGCCCTGGGCGGTGACCCGCTGGTCGTGCGGGTGGGGCAGTCGACCTTTGCGCTGCGCCGCGCCGAGGCGGCCTGCGTGCAACTGATGGTGGCGCCGTGAACGAAGCCGTCATCCACGTCCATCGCGGCGGCCCGCTCGTGGCCCTGGTGGGCAACCCGAACTGCGGCAAGACGGCGCTGTTCAACCTGCTGACGGGCAGCCGGCAGAAGGTGGCCAACTACGCCGGTGTGACCGTCGAGCGCAAGGAAGGCAGGCTCGTCACGCCGGCCGGCAAGGCCTTGCGCATGCTCGACCTGCCCGGCGCCTACAGCCTGCATCCGCGCTCGCCCGACGAACGTGTGACCTGCGACGTGCTGTACGGCCGGGCGGCGGGCGAGAAGCGGCCCGATCTCGTGGTGTGCGTCGTCGATGCCACCAACCTGCGGCGCAACCTGCGGCTGGTGCTGGCCGTCAAGCGGCTGGGGCTGCCCTGCGTCGTGGCGCTGAACATGGCCGACTTGGCAGCCAGTCGCGGCGTCGTCATCGACGCCGATGCGCTGGCCGCGCGGCTCGGCGTTCCCGTTGTATCCACCGTGGGCATCCAGAGCGCGGGTGCCAACCGCTTGCGTGCCTTGCTGGACGAGCCTGCAGCCTGGCAGCGGCTTTCGAGCCCGGGTGTCCTGCACGAAGCCCAGCCCGGCGCTGCCACACGCGCCGATCACGACGAGGTGCACACCATCCTCCAGCACCTGGGCCTGGACACGCTGGTGCCGCATACCCCGAGCGACCGCATCGACCGGGTCGTGTTGCATCCCGTGATCGGCCCCCTGCTGCTTGCTGTCGTGCTCTTCCTGGTGTTCCAGGCCGTCTTCGCCTGGGCCGCGGTGCCGATGGACGCCATCCTGGCGGCGACGGCCTGGCTGGGCGAAAGCGTCGGCGCGGCGCTGCCCGAAGGCTGGCTGCGCAGCCTGGTGGTGGACGGCGTGATCGCCGGTGTCGGCGGCGTGCTCGTCTTTCTGCCGCAGATCGTGATCCTGTTCTTTTTCATCCTGCTGCTCGAGGAATCGGGTTACCTGCCCCGTGCAGCCTTCCTGCTCGACAGGCTGATGGGCAGCGTGGGCCTGAGCGGCCGCTCGTTCATCCCCTTGCTCTCGAGTTTTGCCTGCGCCATTCCGGGCATCATGGCTGCGCGCACCATCGCCAGCCCGCGCGACCGCCTGGTCACGATCATGATTGCGCCGCTGATGACCTGCTCGGCACGGCTGCCGGTGTACGCGCTGCTCATCGGCGCCTTCATTCCGCAACGCGCGGTCTGGGGCGGGTTCGAACTGCAGGGCCTGGTGCTGTTCGCTCTGTACGTCGCCGGCATCGTCGGTGCACTCGCGGTGGCCTGGGTGCTCAAGCGCTTCACGGCGGGCGGTCAGGTGCGTTCCTTGATGATGGAACTGCCCAGTTACCACTGGCCGACGGCGCGCAACATCGCCATCGGCCTGTGGCAGCGCGTCGTGATCTTCATGAAACGGGTGGGCGGCATCATCCTCGTGCTGACCATCGCATTGTGGTTTCTGGCGATTTTTCCGGCGCCGCCCGCAGGGGCCACCGGGCCGGCCATCGAGTACAGCCTGGCCGGCACGCTGGGCCGGGCGCTGGCCGTCGCGTTCGAGCCGATCGGCTTCAACTGGCAGATCAGCATCGCGCTGGTGCCCGGCCTGGCGGCGCGGGAGGTGGCCGTCAGTTCGCTCGGCACGGTGTACGCGCTGTCCGCCACCGGCGGCGACACGGCTCAGGCGCTGGTGCCGCTCATCGCCCAACACTGGAGCCTGGCCACCGCGCTGTCGTTGTTGGCATGGTACGTGTTTGCCCCGCAGTGCCTGAGCACGCTGGCCGCCGTCAAACGTGAGACCGGCGGATGGGCCATGCCGTTGGCGATGGCCGGGTACTTGTTTGCGCTGGCCTACGCAGCGTCCTTCGTCACCTACCGCCTCGCGCTCTGGCTGGGCGCGTGATTCGCGCGCCCGACCCACGGTGTTCCTTCACCACCTTGGAGAACCACATGGACCAGACCGCCGTGGCGGCAGACCCTCAATCGCAACATGGAGTTCGAGCTGGCGGGCGTGGTCCGCTACACCCACTGCGCGCTGATGGTGTATGGCTACAACCGCATCCCCATCGTCGAGCGGCTGCAGGCGCAAGCCACGGAAGGCCTGGGCCACGCGCGCCAGGCCGGCGAACTTGTCAGCTGGCTGGGTGACCATCCGTCGCTGGGCATCGGCCCACCGCTCGAATCGCACCAGCACGACAGCGGCGACATTCTGCGCGAGTCGCTGCACCACGAAGCGCAAGCGCTCAAGGCCCATGAGGAACTGCTCGTCCTGGCCAAGGACAAGAACGTGCGTCTTGCCGGTCTTGGCCCGGATGCACTGCCGATGGCCGTCGGTGTGATTTGGCGAGGCGATCCCGGCTGACCGGTCTCGCTGCATCGCCGTCTCGACAAGGCGGCTGCCGACGATCGCCCGCCAGAGTCGGACCCTCGCAGACGATGCCGGTGACTACATCGTCACGCAGATCTTGCCGAAGGTGCCGCCGGCCTTGATCTTCTCGAACGCCACCGGAGCCTGATCGAAGGGCAGCACGGCCCCGATCTGCGGGCGCAGCCGCGCATGCGCCATGGCCTTGACCACGGCCTCGAAATGCTCGGTGGACCCGACGGTGATGCCCTCCAGGCGGATGAAGCGCATCACCACCAGCGGCAGCTCGATGGCCGAGCGGGCGCCCGACAGCACGCCGATCATCGCGATCACGCCGCCCATGCGTACGCACTTGATCGAGCGCGACACGGTGTCGGCACCGCCGACCTCGACGATGCGGTCTACCCCCTCGGGCAGGAAGCGCCGCACTTCCTGGTGCCACTCCGGCGTCGTGCGGTAGTTGACGACGTCGCCGGCCCCCAGGGCCCGGGCGCGCTCGAGCTTGTCGTCGGAGGAGGAGGTGACGATCGTCCGTGCGCCCATCATCGTCGCGAACTGCAGCGCGAACACCGAGACGCCCCCCGTGCCCTGGATCAGCACCGTGTCGCCGGGCAGCGTCGGCGTGCCGTAGGTCAACGCGTTCCAGGCCGTGACGCCGGCGCAGGGCAGCGTCGCGGCTTCCTCGTTGCTCAGGTAGTCCGGCACCTTGACGGCCGCTCGCTCGTCGACGACCAGGGCCTGGCACAAGGTGCCGTTGCGCGAGGCGCCGCGGGCGCGGTCCATCTGCATGACGGCGTCACGCGGCCTGCCGCAGGCCCAGTCCGGAAAGAAGGTCGGGCACACGCGGTCTCCCACCTTGAGCCGGCTGACCCCCGGGCCCAGCGCCACGACCTCGCCGACGCCATCGGACATCGGAACCACGGGCGGCCGGATGGCCTTGCCGTAGTTGCCCTGCACCACCACCAGGTCGCGGTAGTTGATCGATGCCGCCAGCATGCGCAGCTTGACCTGGCCATGGCCGGGCACCGGCTCCGGTGCTTCGGTTAGTCGCATGTTCTCCAGGCCGAAGCGCTCGGCAATTTCCCAGACCTTCATCGACGACTCCCTGTGGAACTGGCCAGACTCTACCTGGCTGGCGCCGAGACGGGCAGCCTGGGCTGCCCGGTCGCCGCTTCGGCGAACGGAGACAGCGCCGATCATGTGACCGCGCCGCGCCAGCCGGCGCTGCGCTCGAACGCGGTGGCCACGGCGGCCTGCCTCGTCAACAAGGTCCGCAGCGCCACGGTCACGACGGTCTGGCCGCCGCCGCTGGGGGTGGCGCTGGAGCCCGTGGCGGACGCTGCGGCTCAGCGGAGCCGGCCCCTGGGTGGTGTGGCCGGCGTTCCCACCCCTGTAAGGCGGCGCGTGATCAGGTCGGCCATTTCGGCGCGCACCAGCTTGGCCTCGTGGTTGCGTGGAATCCGGTCGAAGAGCAGTACGCGATGCGGTCCATGGGAGCCCAGCCGCTCCCTGGCGTAGGCCAGCAGATCGTGCTCGGTGGCGGATGCGCCCGGATGCAGGGTCACAGCGCAGATCGGCACGTCCTGGTGTACGGCGTGCCTGAGGGGCACGACGGCCGCGTCATGCACGTCGGGGTGCGCTGTCATTGTTTGTTCGATTTCCGCAGGGTAGATGTTGATCCCGTTCATGATCATCATGTGATCGGCCCGTCCGCAGTAAATCAGTTCGCCTCCGGGCGTGAACCGGCCCAAGTCGCCGGGCTTGAACCAGCCGTCGCGCAAGCTCTGCCGGGTGGCTTCCTCGTTGTCCCGGTAGCCCGCCACCAGGCCGGGGCTGCGGATCCGGATCAGGCCTACGGTCCCTGCCGATACCGGCCGCTCGTCGCGATCGACGACCTGGACCTGCGTGCCGGGCAGGGGCTTGCCGACCGTGCCGGAGACGGTGAAGACTTCGGGCGGGTGCGCGATGCACACCGGACCGGCCTCGTTGATGCCGTAACGAACATGCAGGTTCGGGCACAGCGATCGCCGGATGCGCTGCCGCAGATCGTCGCTCACGGTCGAGGCGGTGAGTTCCAGGACCCGGACCGTGCCCAGTGCCGACCCGGCAGTCGGTGGTAGCCTGGCCAGCAGGGTTTCGGCATGAAAGACGGTCGCGTAGACCACCGAGATCGACTGACGCTGGAGCTGCCCAATGGGATCGGCGCTGTTCCAGACTCGAAGCGCATAGGCGGCGCCGACCGAGAGCGCCTCGTGCAGGCGGAACTTGGACGTGGAAAAGTCGAAGTGACTCAGCGAGGTGACCCGATCGGCCGACGTGACGTGCAGCGACGCCGTGGCCGCCTTGGAACGGGCCGCCGTCTGCCCGTGCGTGACGGGGATCAGCTTGGGCTGGCCCGTGGTGCCCGAGCCCGCGATCAGCAGCCAGGGCCCGTCCGGTGTCGCTGAAAGAATGCCCGTGTCGATCCGCTTCCGTGCCGCTGCGACCACTTGTCGGTCGACGAGCAGCAGCGGCGCATCCACATCGAAATCCCCGGGTTGGTCGGTCGCCAGGGCCTTGATCCCGGCGCAGGCGGCCATGTCCCGGCGCTGGGTTGGGGTGGCGCTGCGAGGGATCGAAAAGACCGTCGCGCCCAGACGAATCACGGCCAGCAGGGTCAGGACCAGGGTCAGCTCGTCCGCAATCGTCAGCCCGAGCACGTCGCCGGCCCGAAGTCCCTGGTCGCGCAGATGCTGGCAGAACAGCCAGACCGCGTCATTGACCTGCCGGTAGCTCATCGGCCCGCTGGCCAATAGCAGGGCGGGTGCATCGGGTGTCGACCTCGCGTGATCGAGCAGGTCGAACGTCAGGTTCCGGGCCGTGCCGGTGACAGGCGGACCCGATGAGACTGTTTGAACCATCGCCCCCGCCAGCCGGCCGGCCAGCGCGCGGCCCAGTTCCGGACGGATCAGCTTGCCCTGCTCGTTGCGGGGAATCCGCTCGAGGATCACCACGGCGCGCGGACCTCGAAAGCCCAGGTGTTCGCGGGCATGGCGCAGGAGTTCCTGCTCCGTGACGGAAGCCCCCGGCTCGAGGGCAACCGCGCAGACCGGGATGTCATGGCGCGCCTCGTGGTGCAAGGGCATGGCCGCGGCGTCCGCAACCCCCGGGTGTGAGAGAAGCGCCCGCTCAATCTCTTCCGGATAGATGTTCGTCCCGTCCAGAATCATCATATCGTCCGCACGGCCGCAGAAATCAAGACGTCCGTCCGGGGCCATCCGGCCAAGGTCCGACGGATGGAACCAACCATCGCGGAAGGCGCGCTGGCTTGCTACCGGGTCGTCCAGGTAAGCACCGGCCATGCCCGGGCTGCGCAGGCGCACCAGCCCGACTTGGCCCGCTGGCAGGCTGCGATGCTGGTCATCGACGATCTCCAGGCGCACGCCCGGCGCCAGGTAGCCCACCGTTTGTGCGCTCGCCAGCAGTTCCTTGGGTCGGGTCATCGAGATCAGGCCCACTTCATTCGTGCCGTAGTACACATGCAGGTTGGGCGTGAGGCCGGCGAGGATGCGCCGCCGCAGCTTTTCACTGACGGACGACGACCCAACAATGAAGGCGCGCAGCGAGGGCAGCCCCGCGCTCTTCCCCAGCCTTGGTGCAGCCAGCAGCCGTTCGGCCTGGACCACCGTGGTCCAAAGAATGCTGACCGCCGATCCGTGCAACCAGCGAATCGGGTCGGTCGACTGGCCGCCACCGAGCACCAGGGACGCGCCTGTCAGCAAGGCATCGAGGAAACGTTCGCGCTTGACGACCGAATCCAGGGACAGCAACGAGGCCACGCGGTCCGCAGGACCCAGGGCCAACGACTCGTTGTAGATGCGCCTCTGGGCCAGGTACTGGCCGTGGGTGATCGGAATCTTCTTGGGTGCGCCGGTCGAGCCCGACCCGGTGATGACCAGCCACGGAGCCTTCGGAGACGGATCCCGCAGCCCGCTGGCGGTGGGTGCGTCCGACGCGCCGGGGGTGGACAGGTCCGGCCGGATCGTCAAAAGGGGCAAGCCGTCTTCGGGACGACCGTCGCTCAGCAGCACCCGGGCGCCGGAACCAGCGACCAGCTGGCGGCGCTGGGTGGGTGTGGTCTGGGGAATCCACCAGACCGTGGCGCCCCGGCGCGCCGTCGCCAGCATGCTCACCACGCCGGCCAGTTCGTCGGTAAAGGAGAGCGCCACGGCATCGCCAGCGGCCACCTCGTGGGCCGCCAGCAGGGCGGCACAACGCCAGGTCAGCAAGTCGAGTTCCCGGAAGGTCAGTTCGCGGCCCGGCATGCGGATCGCCACGGTGTTCGGTTGCCGGTTGGCCTGATCGCTGAGCCGGTCCGCAAGGTTGGTGCCTCGGGCCGGTTCGCCGGCCGCTGTGTGGCATGCCGGCGCTAAACCGGCGGTTTGGGGGGGCCGGGGCGTCAACAGCGTCTGTTCGTAAGCCAGGCAGACGATCTTCCAGTCATCGCCCTCCCGCACCACCGTCAGCAGGTCCGTTCCCTCGCGAATCTCCAGATCCGATGTCAGGCGGTAGCGGGCCCGGATGATCGCAAGCTTGCCCTCCGTGCGAATGTCCACCTCGTCCCACGCCTCGTGAAGGACGCCGCAATTGGCGGCGAAGCGCTCAAAGCGCTGCGCGGCGTGGTCGATGCCCATGACCACGGGCTTGCCCCGACCATCCAGGCGAATGACCATGGCCGAATCGCCAAACAGCCGGCGCCATTGGTCGAATGCCCGCGCGGAGTACAGCCGCGTGTAGAGCGCCGGAAGGTTTTCGATCCGGGTCAGGTCGAGGGCGACTTCGAGAGGTCGGCGGGGCTCCAATGAACGTCCTTTTGGGTGGCCGGAACAGGCTTCCCGGGTTTGGCACTGATCTTGGGCAGGCCGTACCGCGCTACGACGCAGGGAGCCTTCCCGTGCTTGCGACTGCGTCACAGGTGGCGGTCTCAAATCGGAAGCGCAACATCGACGGCGCAACTCTACGCCAGGCATGGTGAGTGGACGCACGCGCGCGAAGTGGCGGTGGCGTGGTCGTGACGTCGGTGATCACGAGACGGGCCAGGGCTGGGTGTTCGCGGTTGCCGGCCGGATGATGACCCTGGGCCGTCCTGGTGACGGCCGTTTGGCCGCCGGCCGCTCGGCACTGCGGGGCCCCTCACATCGACAGCGACCCCTCGCGGAACTCCGTCTTGTCGAGCCACACGTTGACCAGCACCGGCCGGCCCTGCCGCGCCAGTTCACGCGCCTGCCGCAGCGCGCCCGCCACCTCGTCCGGGTGCTTCACGAGCAGCCCCGCGGCGCCGAAGCCGGCGGCCACTTCGTGGTAGGCGGTGCGCGCCAGCACGGTGGCGACGTCGTCGTGCAGCATCTTGACCTGCTCGCGCGCGATCTGCGTCCAGCCGGCGTCGTTGCCGACGACGGCGATGACCGGGATGCCGTGGCGAACGAAGGTGTCGAACTCGGCCAGGCCGAAGCCGCAGGCGCCGTCGCCGAAGACGATCCACAGCTCGCGGTCGGGCCGCGTGGTGGCGGCGCCGAGCGCGAAGCCGGCGCCCACGCCCAGGGTGCCGAAGGCGCCCGGGTCCAGCCATGTCAGCGGGCCGCGCGGGTGCAGCACATAGCTGGCGGTGGCCACGAAGTCGCCGCCGTCGGCAACCAGCAGTGCGTCTTCGCCGGCCTCGCGTTCCAGCGCGCGCAGCAGCGCGACCGGGTTCACGAACTCGCCCGCGACGACGGCCTGCTCGTCGATCTCGGCTTCGCGCTCGTCGTCGCGCGCGCGCAGCGTTGCCAGCCAGGCGGCGTGCCGTGACGCGTCCTGCGGCGACGCCTGTTGCGCCAGCGCCTGCATGAAGGTCCCGGCGTCGCCGATGGCGGCAATGTCGGGCCGGCGGTTGAGGCGCGCGTCGCGGGCGCTGCGGTTGGCGGCGATCAGCGTCGCGCTGCGGCGCACGTGCTTGCCGTAGTCGAGCCTGAAGTCGCACGGCACGCCGGCCAGCAGCACGCAGTCGGCCTCGCGCAGCGCCGTGC
>JACZKT010000239.1 GCA_014859905.1 Rubrivivax sp. | reverse complement strand
ACCTTGGAGGGTTACGTGCCCAACGTCGACGCCACCATCGTGACTCGCTTGCTCGATGCTGGCGCCACGGTCGTCGGCAAGTCAGTGTGCGAGTACTTCTGCTTCTCCGGTGGATCGCACACCAGCGCCTCGGGCCCGGTGCACAACCCGTATCGCATGGGCTACTCGGCTGGCGGCTCGTCCTCGGGCAGCGCAGCGTTGGTCGCGGCCGGGGAGGTCGAACTGGCGATCGGCGGCGACCAGGGCGGCTCGATCCGCATACCGGCGTCCTATTGCGGCGTCTACGGCATGAAGGCAACGCATGGCCTCGTGCCCTACACCGGCGTGATGCCGATCGAGATCACCCTCGACCACACCGGCCCGATCACCGCGAACGTCACCAACAACGCGCTGATGCTCGAAGTACTGGCTGGCCCCGATGGCTTGGACCCGCGTCAGCACGCCGGCCAGACCGCCAAAGCCTACAGCGAGCTGATGAAGGACGGCGTGCGCGGCCTGAAGATCGGCATCGTTAAGGAAGGCTTCGGCTGGCCGCAGTCCGACGCGGCCGTCGACGCGAAGGTGCGCAAGGCTGCAAAGGTGTTCACCAAACTCGGCGCCAAGGTGTCGGAAGTGTCGGTGCCGATGCACAGCGTCGGGCCAGCGATCTGGCTGCCGATTGCCGCGGAGGGCGGGACCCAGCAGATGATGAAGGACAACGGCCACGGCTTCAACTGGAAGGGCCTTTACGTCACTAGCATGGTTGACTTCCATGCCGGCTGGAAACAGCGTGCCGACGAATTGTCGGAGACGCTCAAACTGACGATGCTACTGGGTGAGTACTTCATCAAGCACTACCGCGGTCACTTTTATGCCAAGGCGCAGAACCTCGCGCGTCAGCTGGCCGCCGCCTACGACAGTACGCTGTCCGACTTCGATCTCTTGCTGATGCCCACATTGCCGCTTACCGCCACCCCGCTGCCTAAGCCCGGCGCACCAGTCGAAGAGGTGGCAGCGCGCGCGTTCGAAATGCTGCCCAACACCTGCGTGTTCAACGTGACCGGTCACCCGGCGATGAGTGTGCCTTGCGGACTGGTCGGCGGGTTGCCGGTCGGCATGATGCTGGTCGGCAAGTTTTACGATGAAGGGGCGATCTACCGCGCCGCCTATGCCTTCGAGCAGGCCGGCGACTGGAAGGCGATCTGAAGCCTGCTACCCCCGTTCCCGGCCCGACAACGGCGGCTACGGCCGTCACGTAAAAAGGAGTATTCAACATGGTCGTCACCGCTGCGAAGCCACACAAGGGCCCGCCGGAATCCGGACCGGCCCTGCGCGTGCGTGCACTTGAAGCCATCCTCACTGAAAAGGGCTTGATCGACCCGAAGGGGCTGGACGCGCTGGTCGACACCTACGAGAACAAGATCGGCCCGCGCAACGGCGCGCGCGTCGTGGCCCGGGCCTGGGTCGACCCTGAGTACAAGAAGCGCTTGCTCGCCGATGCCTCGGCGGCGATCAAGGAGTTCGGCTTCTCCGGACTGCAGGGCGAGGACATGATGGTGGTGGAGAACACCCCTGAAGTGCACAACGTCGTGGTCTGTACGCTGTGCTCGTGCTATCCGTGGCCGACGCTCGGCCTGCCGCCGGTCTGGTACAAGTCGGGGGCGTACCGGGCGCGGGTGGTAAGCGACCCGCGCAGCGTGCTGCACGAGTTCGGCCTCGACCTGCCCGACACGGTCGAGGTGCGCACGCATGACACCACCGCCGAGATCCGCTACCTAGTGCTGCCCGAGCGTCCACCCGGCACCGAGCATATGAGCGAGGAGCAACTCGCCGACCTGGTGACGCGCGACTCGATGATCGGCGTCAGCCAGCCCGTTGCGCCCTGATCGCGGCGCAGCGTCGGCTTCGCATGAACCTTATGAACTGAGCCTTGAACACGGAGGTCAACCACCATGAATGGAATCCACGATCTGGGCGGTATGGACGGGCTGGGGCCCGTGCTGGCCGAGCCCCATGAGCCGGTGTTTCACGAGGTTTGGGAAGGACGCGTCTTCGCGCTCTTCGCTGCCACCTTCGTGTTCGCCGGCTACACAGTGGATGAGTTTCGCCATGCCATCGAGCGCATGAATCCGGCCGAATACCTGGAGTCGTCCTACTACGAACACTGGCTGCATGCCTTCGAGGACCTGCTCGACAAGAAGGGTTTCGTCTCGAAGGCGGAACTCGATGCGCGTGTTGCGCTGCTTACCCACGGAGGCCACTGATGCTGCTCACTCCAGATCTCGTCGGTCCGGTCACCAGCACTGGCGCTTCCGCTCGCGTTGCTGCCGCCGTGGCGCCGCGGTTTCGCGTCGGCGACCGGGTGCGCGTTCGCAACATGCACCCGGCGACCCACACGCGGCAGCCGGCCTACATTCGCTGCAAGCTCGGCATGGTCGACAAGGACCACGGCGTGTTCGCGTTCCCCGACACGCACGCCCATGGCCTGGGTGAAAAGCCCCAGCACTGCTACAGCGTGCGCTTCACCGCACGCGAACTGTGGGGGCCCGCCGTTTCGGACCGCGACACGCTGCTGATCGACGTGTTCGACGACTATATGGATCTCGACTAAGAACTGTGCCGAAGCCGAGGTAATAGGATGACGACCGACCTGATCTCGTTCTCCGGGGTCATGCTGATGTTCGTTCTCGGACTGCGGCATGGGCTGGACCCGGACCACATCGCCTGCATCGATGGCCTCACCTGGCGCACGGTCGAGCACAACCGCCGCCTGGCGCCATGGGTCGGCACGCTGTTTGCGATCGGGCATGGGCTGCTGGTCACGGCCATCGCAGTCGGCGTGAGCCGGCTGACGCGCACCGTCTCAGTACCAGCGCCGCTGGTGATGGTGTTCGGCTGGATCCCGACGGCTCTGCTGCTGTTCGTGGGAACGCTGAACCTGCGCCAGCTGTTGCGCTCGGGGCAGGTCTACCAGCCCACCGGCTGGAAGCTGAGGCTCATTCCGGTGCGCCTGCGCAACCACTCGAACCCGCTGGCCATTGTGCTGGTCGGCGTGCTGTTCGCGACCGTCTTCGACACGGCCACACAGGCTTCGGCCTGGGGCTATGTCGCGACCAACAACGGCGGCATGGTGGCGGCCCTCAGCGCCGGGCTGGTGTTCACCGGCGGCATGATCATCACCGACACGCTGGACGGCCGGCTGCTCTATCGGGTGATCCGGCGCACCGACGGGCAGGCGGCGGGCCGGCGCTTCCGGCGCGCGCTGGGCTGGCTGATCGTAACGCTGTCCTACGGTGTGGCGGCCTACAACATCGGCAAGGCGCTGCTGCCTGCGATCGAGCTGGACGACCGGGCCTATTCGCTTGTCGGCCTGTCGCTGTTGTCGATCGTCGCGCTGATGTGGGCCTGGTCGCATCGCGACCGCCTCCAGCGCAAGGTGATGGCCACCCGATGAAGGGCGACTCGCCGCTGCTGTCGACCCCGCTGCCGATCAGCGCCGGCACCGAGATCAAGTTCACCGAACCGTGGGAGGCGAAGGCGTTCGCGATCATCGTGAAGCTCGCGGAAGCGGGGCTTTTCACCTGGTCCGAATGGGTCGCCTGTTTCTCTGTCGAGGTGGCCGCGGCCACCCACATCGAAACCTGTGGCGGCATGCCGCCGAGCTACTACGAGCAGTGGTTGGTGGCAGCAGAAAAGCTGATGGTCGCCAAGGGCGTCACCTCGTTCGACCAACTCGCTGCGAAGCAATTCGCCATCGGCTCGGTCGGCCCGGCGCACCAGCTCAAGTGAACATGGACGCAACGCCCACCCACACCCCGCACCTCCAGGCGCGATTGCCGGTCACGATACTCACCGGCTTCCTCGGGGCCGGCAAGACGACGCTGCTGAACCGCATCCTGCACGAAAAGCACGGCGAGCGCATCGCGGTGATCGAGAACGAGTTCGGCGAGGAAGGCATCGACAACGAACTGCTGATCAGCGGCGGCGCGGAGCAGATCGTCGAGATGAACAACGGCTGCATCTGCTGCACCGTGCGCGGCGACCTAGTGCGCATCCTCGGCGACCTGCATGCACGGCGCAGCAGCGGGGCGACCCACTTCGACCGGGTCATCATTGAAACCACCGGCTTGGCCGACCCGGCGCCGGTGGCGCAGACCTTCTTCATCGACGACGACATCGCCGCAAGCTACCGGCTCGATGCGGTGCTGACCGTCGTGGATGCCCGGCACGGCGGCCACGCGCTCGACGAACATCACGAAGCCCAGGAACAGGTCGGCTTTGCCGATCGCATCCTGATGAGCAAGTGCGACCTGGTCAGCGCGGACGAACGCGCATGCCTGCGCGAACGGCTGATGCGCATCAACCCCCGCGCGACGATCCTGCCGGTCGATTTCGGCCGGGTCAGCCTTACCGACGTGCTGGACCTGCAGGGCTTCTCGCTCGACAGCATCCTGGCGATCGAACCCGACTTCCTGAACGATGTCACACACGAGCACGACGAAGACATCCAATCCTTCGTCTTCAAGAGCCCACGGCCCTTCAACCAGACTAGGCTCCAGGATTTCTTTCGGGCGCTGATCGCTGAACGCGGTCAGGACCTGCTGCGCTATAAGGGTATCCTCGCGTTCGAAGGCAGCACCAGCCGAACGGTGATCCAGGGCGTGCACATGTTGATGTCGTCGGATCTAGGCTCGGCCTGGGAGCCGGGCGAACCCCGCGAGTCGAAGCTGGTGTTCATCGGTCGCGACTTGCCCCGAGACGAGTTGATGAGGCAGCTCAAAGAGGCTGCGGCCTGACCGGCGCGAATCACCCGCCCGGCAGGGATTGCCGGGCGCGGTGGCTGCTCTTATTGTCGAAGAACGAACCTGAATCCGTGACCCGGACCGCGGCGTTACCCGAACGGCAGCGACCTCACCAGAATTCGGCGCGCACTGTGCGGCCATTTGGCGATGATCGGCGCGGCCTTTTGGTGTTTGCACTGGCCGCCAGTGTCAATCGCACGCCCGCAATCATGAATTTGGTGCCTTGGTGGCGTGTATGCACGGCCTTTGCCGCCCCGCAGCCCCTTCGGCAGAGGGCGGGTACTGTATGAACCACGTTGGACGGGGTCCCGGTCGGGTTCGCTACGGCGCTGCAGCCAGCTGCACGTGCATGCGCTGGAACACGGCAGCAGCGCGGTCGTTGGCTCCCAGCCCCAGAACCAGGCGCCGTCCATGCTCGATGAGCCGCCCGGCGCGGTAGATCAGCTCCTGCATCACGGTCTTGATGCGGCGCCGCTTGGCCGGGTGTCGTACCGGCGCGTCGGCACCGAGCAGGCCGCTCTGGCCCATCAGGCGCAGGATGTTCATCGCCAGCGCCGCCAACTCGCACACCAGCGCGTTGGTGTCGAACTTGCCCGAGGGCAGCCGTGTGAGGTCCAGGTCGGTCTTGAACTCGGCGTGGAACTGCTCGTGCGTGCCGTGGTCGGCGTACAGCGCGATGATCTGCTCGGGCCCCATGCTGCTGGGCAGCGTCGTCGTCCAGCCATCGAGCTCGTATTCCGGGACGATCAGGTGCTGGCCGCCGGCACTGATGGTGCGCTCGACGAGGCGCAGCACGCGGCGCACCGGGCGCGCCACACCGGCCACCGTCACGGCCTGCTCCCACAGCGCCACGCGCTTGCCCGCTCGGGGACGCGCCCAGCGCACGGCTCCTGGCGCGCGGGAGGCGACATCGATCTGTGCGGCCATCTCGGCACGGTCGGTGCTGCGCGGGTTCCACTTGATGACCCAGTCCACCTGCGGCAGTCCCGGCTGGTCGGCTCGCCCGTTCATCGATTCCAGGCAGCCCATCAGCGCTGCCGAGTCGAAGCCCGAGTCCAGCCGCGCCAGCAGCGGTGCCTTGGGGCCGGCCGCGCTCAGGCGCTGCGCCAACGGGATCACGCGCTTGAGGTTGTCCTCGGTGTTCTTGGCCGAGTGCTGCGTGCCCGGGCGCAGCGACAACTCCAGGCAGAAGCCGTGCGAGCCGATGTACGACGCCAGCGGGCAGTACCCGTCCACGCCCGCGTAGGTGCGGCCCACGCCCTCCTTGGCCGTGCCGCCGTTGTCCATCGCGAAGGTGTCGATGTCCACCGCCAGCCAGCCGCAGGGCAGCAACCCGTAGTCCGGGGCCCGGCGCGTCAGCAGCGTCTCGATCATCGGCAGCACGTGCTGCGACAGCGCACCGGCCTGCGCATCCATGCGCTGGCGCAGCGTCGGGCTGGACGGCAGCAGCGTGATGCCCAGCGCCTGCTTGTAGAACTTGTCGAGCCGGTGGTTCTCGATCGCGTCGAAGTCGCTCTTGCCCTGCACCAGCAGCCCCACGTAGCTGCGAACGATGTCGGCATGGCTCACACCGTTGCGTACGGGAAGGGCCGCGTCCAGCTTCGCCAGCGCCGGCGCCAACGTCTTCAGGTGGTGCCCCACCAGGGCCAGGCCGGCTACCGGGGTGAGGTCGTACTTGAGTTGCTTGACTTCAATGGTGCGCATGGACGCGATTGTCCAAATGCACCCCGCCCCTGCGCAACCGGCTTCACCCTGACGGTGCGGGCTTGCCCAGGTGAAGTCACGGATTCAGGACGAAATAACTGCAAATTTGAACGAATAAACGGCTAGCCTGAACGAATAATCTGCAAACGCTCCTCTTCGGCGGCATCGAAGCCGTGCCGGCAGACCGGTTCACCCGATCGACGCAAGCAAGGCCGAACAGGCCTTGAAGTACGTTGGCGAGATGCTGAATTCCCTTCGCAAGGTCCTGTCGCTGGACCAGCTCGGCAGCTGAGGGACAGATCCAAGCGAGCGCGTCGGGCCAATAGTGCATCGATGCCAACCGCTTGATCGATGCGGCTGACCAAGACGAGAAGCACGTCCGTTCCTCGGACGGCCATCGCAACACGTGGGCCACTCTGGCCATGACCCATTGGCGCTGTAGTAGCTGTGTTGGCAGAGACACGCCAATCCGCTTGCCGTTGCCGAGCTCAAATGCAAAGCTCTTGACGGATCCCTGCCGCCGGCCGGCCGTAATCGTCCGTCCAAGGCCGTCATTGACGGCGGGTCCGTTCAGATGTCAACGAGCGGGCGGAGCAAGCCGAATCCAACTCGCCAGGTCTGACCATCGCAGTCCAGCGTGGCGGTGCGCTGGTTGATGCGCACGATCAAGCCGACGCGGTGCTGCAGGTTCCGGTCGGTGAAGCTCACGCGGTTACCGACCCGGAAGTCCGCGCGGCTGGCGATCTCGGGCGGCGGTGTGGGCTTGGCAGTAGCTGCGGCGTCTGTGTCTGCGCCGCTGGACGGCACGGTCACGATGGCCGCGTAGGGCAATGTGAAGTGACTGCGACTGGCCTCGTCGAACACCGTGACGCGCCGGTCCTTCATGGCCACGACACGCGCGGCTCTCATCTTGCCGTCGTCCCAGTGGAGTGCGTATTTCAGCGATCGTGGACGCCCGTTTCAGTCTGATCGTGGACGGTGAAACAGCGTCGTCGACGGTGTGCCGGGGAGGCACGCAAGCACGAGGGTTGAATGTACCCCGACCGTCCACGATCAGCCTGAAACGCTCTCCCGCGAGGGCCGTGCCGGGGCTCGTTTTGGGGTTGGATTGATGTTCAAATTTCAGGCCCCTGCCAAGGCCGCCAGCAGGCGCCCCGACCGGGCCATGTACTCATGTCCGGTCCTGCCCGTGTGAGGGCACGCAGGATGCCGATTCACGCTGCTGCCGCAGCGTCGGCATCGCGCATCGACCGCGTGCCCTTGAGCTCGATCTTGTGGCTTGAGTGCACGACCCGGTCGAGGATCGCGTCAGCCAGGGTCGGGTCGTTGAGGTAGGTGTGCCAGGCCTTGACCGGTAGCTGACTGGTGATCAAGGTCGAGCGCGTGCCGATGCGGTCGTCGAGCAGTTCGAGCAGGTCGTTGCGCTCGGCCGGACCCATGGGCGAGATCGCGAAATCATCGATGACCAGCAGATCGAGCTTGGCCAGTTGCGTCAGCCGCCGCGCGAAGCTGCCGTCGCCGTGCGCGACCTGGAGTTCGTCGAACAGCCGTGCCGCTCGCACGTACAGCACCGAGAAGCCGCTACGCGCTGCCTGGTGAGCCAGGGCGCAAGCCAACCATGTCTTCCCGCTACCCGTGGCACCCGTGAGGAGCAAATTGCGCGCATGACGCAGCCAGTCGCCGCCGGCCAGCGTGGCGATGAGACCGCGGTCCAGCGCGCGGCTGGCGCGCCAGTTGATGTCCTCGATGCAGGCCGCGCTGACCTTGAGCTTGGCGGCCTTGAGCAGCCGTTGCACACGCCGATCGTCGCGCCAGGCGACCTCGCGCTGCACCAACAGCGTCAGCCGCTCGTCGAAGCTCAGGCCGGCGGCGGCCGTGCTCGTGGCTTGCTCCTCGATGGCGCGGACCATGCCGTCCAGGCGCAGGCTGCGCAGTTGGTCCAGGGTGTGTTCGTTCAACATGGGATGGCTCTTCCTTCGGAGGGTTGCGGTTTGGGTGTTCGGGGGTCAGCCCGGTGGTGTGCGCAAGGCACGTGGTGATGTGCTGCTGGGCACCCTGCACGCCGCCGGTCCAGCGCCCCCGGTGCCGCCGTCCAGGCCGGACGGCGGCACGGCTGGGGGTCGGTGGCTCAGTGGTAGTAGTCCGGTCCGCGAACGTTCTCGTGCTCGATGGCCGGGCTGGAGGCGGCGGGGAAGAGCGATGGCTGGCGATCCAAGCCGCACTTGAGGATGTTGGTGACGCTCCTCAGGTTCGGTGCGCGGATGGCCATGGCGCGCGTGCAGGCGGCCTCCAGCCGCTCGGCCGAGTAGCGGCGCACCAGGGCCAGCAGACCCAGGCAGGCGCGGTAGCCCTGCTCGGGATGCGGGCGGTGCTCGAGTTGCCAGGTCACCACCGCGGCGGTACTCACGCCGATGCGCTGGCCCCTGTTAGCGACGATGTAAATCCGCTTCTATTCGACGGCGAGGGAGCGGTTTTCGCCGCCCGCGCGTGGCCACGGTAAATCGGAGTCCAGAAGCACGAAGGGCCCCAGTGAGGGACCCTGATGATTTCGGCGACGACGATG
>JACZKT010000238.1 GCA_014859905.1 Rubrivivax sp. | reverse complement strand
CGCCGCGCTGGCGGCGCGTGTCGGCACCTTGCTGGTGTGGGTGGGCGAGGCCGGCGTGCGGCTGTATTCCGCCGGGCAGCCCGGCGGCGCGCGCAGCGACCGCCTGCTGTATCAGGCCCGGCTGGCGCTGGATGAGACGCTGCGTCTGAAGGTGGTGCGCAAGATGTACGCCGTGCGCTTTGGCGAGGCGCCGCCCGAGCGCCGCAGCGTCGAGCAGTTGCGCAGCATCGAAGGTGCGCGCGTGCGGCGCAGCTATCAACTGCTGGCCCACCAGTTTGGCGTCAAGTGGACGGGGCGCGACTACGACCCCGAGAGCTGGGATTCGTCGGATCTGCCCAACCGTTGCCTGTCGGCAGCCACGTCCTGCCTGTACGGCGTGGCCGAGGCCGCCGTGCTGGCCGCGGGCTACGCGCCGGCGGTGGGCTTCATCCACACCGGCAAGCCGCTGTCCTTTGTCTACGACGTGGCCGATGCCTACAAGTTCGAGACCGTGGTGCCGGTGGCGTTCAAGGTCGCGGCGTCCAACCCCAGCGGCAACCCCGAGCGCGCGGTGCGCCTGGGCTGCCGCGACATCTTTCGGCAGACGAAGTTGCTGGACCGCATCGTTCCCGACATCGAAGAGATACTGGCCGCCGGCGAGATCGCGCGGCCCGAGGCGCCGGCCGACGCGATCGGCCCGGCGATCGCCAACCCCGAGAGCCTGGGCGATGCTGGTCATCGTGCTTGAAAACGCCCCGCCGCGCTTGCGCGGACGGCTGGCGGTGTGGCTGCTGGAGGTGAGCGCCGGGGTTTACGTGGGCGCCTACGGCAAGCGGGTGCGCGAGCACATCTGGGAGCACGTGCAGGAAGGCATCGAAGACGGCAATGCGGTCATGATGTGGCGCAGCACCGCCGAGGCCGGCTTCGAGTTCCAGACCCTGGGTGCCAACCGCCGTATTCCGGCGGACTTCGACGGTGTCCAACTGGTCCGCTTCATGCCCGAGGCGGACCAGAGCGCTCCTTAACAATTCAAGCTCTCGCGCGCGGTTCTCGCCGGTGGCTTTGGCGAGCGCCGAAAAGTGACGTGGATTCAACGAGATAGGATTGGTGTGTTCCCCACGTGCGTGGGGATGAACCGAGCGGCCAACGTGTGAATCTGGCAGATGCCATGTGTTCCCCACGTGCGTGGGGATGAACCGCAATGCCACGGCGCGACGGGCTCCTGCCCGTCGCGCCGTGGCATCGGGCTGCGCCCGACTGGCTGACCAAACGGTCCGAACACCGCGCCGACGCGGCGCATCCCCGTCACGCCCGCGACTGTCACACCCCCGCCCAGCCGCTACAGTGCGCCGCATGGCCTACCTTCCGCAGCGGCACCCGCAGAGTTCCTTCGTCGCCGTCCGCGGCCTGCAATACCACCTCCACACCTGGGGCGACGCCTCGCTGGCCACGCCCGCGCACCCGCCGCTCGTGCTGCTGCACGGCTGGATGGACGTCGGCGCCTCGTTCCAGTTCGTCGTCGATGCGCTGGCCGCCGCCGAAGGCTTCGAGCGCTGGGTCATCGCCCCCGACTGGCGCGGCTTCGGGCTCACGGCCACGCCGGGCGCCGACACCTACTGGTTCCCCGACTACCTGGGTGACCTCGACGCCCTGCTCGACACCTTGACGGGCGCCGCCGGCTGGGCCGGCCCGCTGGACCTGCTGGGCCACAGCATGGGCGGCAACGTCGCCATGAGCTACGCCGGCGTGCGGCCTGCGCGCATACGCCGGCTCGTCAACCTCGAAGGCTTCGGCATGCCCGAGACGCGGCCGCAGCAGGCGCCGAAACGGCTCGCCCAATGGCTGGACGAATTGAAGACGCCGCCGGCGCTGCGCAGCTACGACAGCCTGCAGGCCGTGGCCGAACGGCTGCTCAAGAACAACCCGCTGCTCACGCCCGACAAGGCGGCCTGGCTGGCGCCGCACTGGTCGCGACGGCGCGGCGACGGCCGCTGGCACATCCTGGGCGACCCCGCGCACAAGCGCGCCAACCCGGTGCTCTACCGCAAGGACGAGGCACTGGAAACCTGGAAGCTCATCACCGCGCCGATGCTGTGGGTCGAAGGCGACCTCACCGACACCACCCAGTGGTGGGGCCACCGCTACCCGCGCAGCGACTTCGACGCCCGGCTGGCAGTGGTGCCGAACGTGCAGCGCGCCCGGCTCGCGCCGTGCGGGCACATGCTGCACCACGACCAGCCCGAAGCGCTGGCAGCGCAGCTGCAGCGCTTCCTCTCCTGACTCTGCGCCGCAGGGTGCATGCGAGAATCACGGGTTCTCACCCAGCCACACACCGCCCACCATGGACGTCGAACACATCAACTCGATCGGCACGCTGCTCGCCGACCTGAGCACCCGCGCCGAGCAGCTCCGGGGGTATCTTTGACTACGACCGCAAGGCCCTGCGCCTGAACGAAGTCGTCGCCGCGCTGGAAAACCCGACGGTCTGGAACGAACCCAAGCGGGCCCAGGAACTGGGGCGCGAAAGGAGGATGCTCGAAGGCGTGGTCGGCACCATCGACCACCTGCGCAGCAACCTCGCCGACAACACCGAGCTCTACGAGATGAGCAAGGCCGAAGGCGACGAGGCCGGCCTGCGTGCCATCGAGGCCGAAGCCCAGGCGCTCGGCGCCACCGTCGAGGAACTCGAGTTCCGGCGCATGTTCAGCAACCCGGCCGACCCGCTGAACTGCTTCATCGACATCCAGGCCGGCGCCGGCGGCACCGAGGCCTGCGACTGGGCGGCCATGCTGCTGCGCCAGTACCTCAAGTACGCCGAGCGCAAGGGCTTCAAGGCCACGGTCGAAGACGAAACGGCCGGTGACGTGGCCGGCATCAAGAGCGCCACCATCAAGGTCGAGGGCGAATACGCCTTCGGCCTGCTGCGCACCGAAACCGGCGTGCACCGGCTGGTGCGCAAGAGCCCCTTCGATTCGTCCGGCGGGCGCCATACCAGCTTCGCGAGCCTGTTCGTGTACCCGGAAATCGACGATTCGATCGAGATCGACATCAACCCCGCCGACGTGCGCACCGACACCTTCCGCGCCAGCGGCGCCGGCGGCCAGCACATCAACAAGACCGATTCGGCGGTGCGCCTGACGCACATTCCCACCGGCATCGTGGTGCAGTGCCAGGACGGCCGCAGCCAGCACGGCAACCGCGAAGTCGCCTGGCAACGCCTGCGTTCGCGCCTGTACGACTTCGAGATGCGCAAGCGCCAGGAGGCGCAGCAAAAGCTCGAGGACACCAAGACCGACGTCGGCTGGGGACACCAGATCCGCAGCTACGTGCTGGACCAGAGCCGCATCAAGGACCTGCGCACCAACGTCGAGATCAGCAACACGCAGAAGGTGCTCGACGGCGACCTCGACGCCTTCATCGAAGCCAGCCTCAAGCAGGGGCTGTAGCCCCAGGGCCGCCGGCCCGCCATCACCTGGAGACCACGCCCCATGCGTGCAGCGACCACCGCCATCGTGCGCCGCGAGGACTACGCCGCGCCGGCGTATTTCATCCGCGCCGTCGAACTGACCTTCGACCTCGACCCGGCCAAGACCATCGTCGCCAGCAAGCTGGCGATCGAGCGCAACACCGCCCTGCCCCGCCAGCCGCTGCGCCTGCACGGCGAGGAACTCACGCTGCTGCGCGTGCAGGCCGACGGTGCCAGCGTCTCGTTCCGCCATGACCAGGGCGAACTGGTCATCGACAACCCGCCCGAGGCCGACCGCTTCACGCTGGAAATCCGCAACACCTGCGCCCCCGACAGGAACACCGCGCTGCAGGGCCTGTACACCAGCGGCGGCGGCTTCTTCACGCAGTGCGAAGCCGAGGGCTTCCGCCGCATCACCTACTTCCTGGACCGGCCCGACGTGATGGCCGTCTACACCGTGCTGCTGCGCGCGGACAAGGCCCGCTACCCGGTGCTGCTGAGCAACGGCAACCTCGTCGAGCAGGGCCTGCTCGACGGCGGCCGCCACTACGCCAGGTGGCACGATCCGTTCCCGAAGCCCAGTTACCTGTTCGCGCTGGTCGCGGGCGCTCTGGTGGCGCGCGAGCAGCGCATCCGCACGCGCGGTGGGCGCGAGCACCTGCTGCAGGTCTACGTGCGCCCCGGCGACCTGGAAAGGACCGAACACGCGATGAACTCGCTCGTCGCGTCCGTGGTGTGGGACGAAGCGCGCTTCGGCCTGCCGCTGGACCTGGAGCGCTACATGGTCGTGGCGGTGGCGGACTACAACTCCGGCGCGATGGAAAACAAGGGGCTCAACCTCTTCAACACCAAATTCGTGCTGGCCAACGCCGCCAGCGCCACCGACGACGATTACGCCGGCATCGAAAGCGTCATCGCGCACGAGTACTTCCACAACTGGACGGGCAACCGCATCACCTGCCGCGACTGGTTCCAGCTCTCGCTCAAGGAAGGGCTGACGGTCTTCCGCGACCAGGAGTTCAGCATGGACATGGCCGGCTCGGCGTCGGCGCGCGCGGTCAGGCGCATCGAAAGCGTGCGCAAGCTGCGTGCCATGCAGTTCCCCGAAGACGCCGGCCCGATGGCGCACCCGGTGCGGCCCGACAGCTATCTGGAGATCAACAACTTCTACACCGCCACGGTGTACGAAAAGGGCGCCGAGGTCGTGCGCATGATGCACACGCTGGTGGGCCGCGAGGGTTTTGCCCGCGGCATCACGCTGTACTTCCAGCGCTTTGATGGCCAGGCCGTGACCTGCGACGATTTCGCGCAGGCCATCGCCGACGCCAACCCCGACAGCGAGCTGGCGACACGTCTGGACTCCTTCAAGCGCTGGTACGCGCAGGCCGGCACGCCGCGCATCACGGCGCGCGGCCGCTACGACGCCCAGGCGCGGCGCTACACGCTCACGCTCGGCCAGCACAGCGAACCTTCGCCCGGGCAGCCGAGCAAGCAGCCGTTCGTGGTGCCGGTGGCGATGGGCCTGCTGGCCGAGGACGGTCGCGCGCTGGCCGCCGAGCGCCTGCTGGTGCTGGACCGGGCCGAACGGAGCTGGACCTTCGACGACATCGCCGCGCCGCCGGTGCCCTCGCTGCTGCGCGGCTTCTCGGCACCGGTGCGGCTGGACGACGGCCTGGGCGACGACGAGCGCCTGGTGCTGCTGGCGCACGACAACGACCCCTTCAACCGCTGGGAAGCCGGCCAGCGCCTGATGCTGTCGCGCCTGCTGGCGGCGGTGCAGGACGGCGCCGCGCCGCTGCTCGACGACGCCCTGGCGGCAGCCCTGTCGCGCGTGCTGCGCGACCCGACGCTGGATCCCGCGTTCAAGGAACTGGTGCTCGTCGCCCCCAGCGAGCTCTACGTCGCCGAGCAGTTGCCGGTGGTCGACCCGCAGCGCATCCACACCGTGCGCGAGCAGTGGCGCGCGCTGCTGGCCGAACGCCTGCACGCCGACTGGCTGTGGGCCTGGGAGCGGCACCAGGTGCGCGAAGGCTACAGCCCACGCCCGGCGCAGGCCGGCCGCCGCGCGCTGGCCAACCTGGCGCTGGCCATGCTGTGCCTGCATGCGGTGCGCCAGGGCGATGCGGTGTGGCCCGGCAAGGTCTACCAGCGCTTCAAGGACGCCACCAACATGACCGACCGCCAGGGCGCAATCGGGGCGCTGGTCGATGCCCACTCGCCGCTGGCCGAAGTGGCACTGGCGCACTTCCACGCGCTGGCGCATGGCGACGCGCTGGTGCTCGACAAATGGTTCATGCTGCAGGCCCGCGCGCCCGAACCTCTGGGGCCCGACGCCGGCCGCGCCTTCGCGCGCGCCAAGGCCCTGTTCAAGCACCGCGACTACTCGGTGAAGAACCCCAACCGCGTGCGCAGCCTGCTGTTCACCTTGTGCGCGCACAACCCGGCGGCCTTCCACCGCACGGACGCCGCCGGCTACGTGCTGTGGGCCGACCGCTTGCTGGAGCTGGACGCCATCAACCCGCAGCTGGCCGGCCGCCTGGCGCGCACCATGGACCGCTGGGCCACGCTGGCCGAGCCCTACCGCAGCGCGGCACGCGAGGCCATCGCGCGCGTCGCCGCCAGGGCCGAGCTGAGCAACGACGTGCGCGAGATCGTGACACGCGCGCTGGAGCAGCCGTGACCTTCAGGCGGCGCGGGGGGCGAGTCGGCGGCGATCCCGGCACAGTGATAAACTCCGCGAGTTGAATTCACGACTCTTATCGCTTCAAGCCACGTGCCCGAAGCCCGGTTCACGGCAGCGGAACCCCGAGTCGTCTTCTGATCCTGCGCGGTCCACACCCTCTGGGTGGCACTGTCGGCCCGCATCGCCTTCTTCGTTGTCCGCCATGCCACGGCCCTCGCCGTGGCTTGCGGCCGTGGCCGGCACCGCCTTCAAACCACCACGAAAGACTCCATGGCCAAGGAAGACCTGATCGAGATGAGCGGCGTCGTCGCCGAAGTACTGCCGGACTCGCGTTTCCGCGTCACGCTGGAGAACGGGCATTCGCTCATCGCCTACACCGCCGGGCGCATGCGCAAGCACCACATCCGCATCCTGGCCGGCGACCGCGTGTCGCTGGAACTGTCGCCCTACGACCTGACGAAGGGGCGCATCAACTTCCGTCACCTCGAAGGGCGCGGCCCCGCGCCTGCCGCGCGACGCCGCTAAGAGCCTGCGTCGTGGTGCGCCTGCAGTTCTCGGTCGAACTCAACTATCAGGTGCTGGAGCCGGGCGCCGACTTCATCTTCAACCTGCAGGCCGCCCAGACACGCCACCAGCGCGTGGTGAGCGAGCGGCTCGAGATCAGCCAGCCCGTGGTGACGCGCTCGCACACCGACGCCGTGGCCCACACCCGCACGCTGCGCCTGAGCGCCCTGCCCGGCCCGCTGCGCGTGCTGTCCGCGGCCACGGTGGACATTGCCCACCACCGCATGCAGCCGCAGGACCTGGGTGAGGTCCGCATCCCCGACCTGCCGCCGCAGGTGCTGCCTTACCTGTACCCCAGCCGCTATTGCGAGTCCGACAAGCTGCACGGCTTCGCGGTGCAGCAGTTCGGCGCGCTGTGGCACGGCTACGGCCGCGTGCTGGCGATCCGCGACTGGGTGACGCGCGAGGTGGCATTCCGCTCCAACACCTCGAACAGCCTGACCACCGCCTGCGACACGCTGGCCAACAAGCAAGGGGTGTGTCGCGACTTCGCGCATCTGATGATCGCCCTGTGCCGCGCCGTCAACATCCCGGCGCGCTTCGCCACCGGCTTCGACTACGGTGCCGACCCGGCGCTGGGGCCACCCGATTTCCACGCCTACGTCGAGGCTTGGCTGGCCGGCCGCTGGTATCTGTTCGACCCCTCGGGCACCGCCATCCCGATGGGCTTCGTTCGCCTGGCCACCAGCCGCGACGCCGCCGATGCGGCCTTCGCCACCATCTTCGGCGGCGTGCAGTCACAGGCACCGCGGGTGCACATCGAGGCCGTGGCCGACGACCAGGGTGTGTTGGTGCTGCCGGTGCACGGCACCGACGCCCTGTCCACCGACACCGGCGAGGCATGAGTGGCCGCCTCGAGCGCCACCCTCGATACTTCTGAGAAGAGACCAATGATGGGCATCACCAAGATCTTCAGGCACCGCGACTACGAACTGCAGTGCAGCGCCAAGCCGTCGGACAACGGCAAGTTCTCGCCCAGTCTCGTGGTCTGCAAGCAGGTGTGGCCGACGCGGCCGCGCGAGATCGCCGTGCCGCGCGGCGACCACGCCACCGAAGACACCGCGATCGATGCCGCCTATGCGCAGGGCATCGAGTGGATCACCAACTACGGGTAGGTGTTTCCTCGCTGCCATGGCTTGGCTCCGTCGGGCGACGGCACCCGCAGCGCCACAGGCTCAATCGGCGTAGCGCACCGTCACATAGGTGCCCGGGGCATCGCCCAGCACCTGGCTGCGCTTGAGCGCGGGCGGCGACTGCGGCGCCGACGAGCGCGCCTTCAACCAGTCGCTCATGGCGGGCCACCATGAGCCTTCGTACAGTGGTGCCTGGGCAACCCAGGCGTCGGGGTCGATCCAGCCGTGCCCTTCTTCGGCGCTCGCCATCTGGTAGCTGCGCCCGGGGTGTCCCGGCTCGGAGACGATGCCGGCGTTGTGCCCCCCCGCCACCAGTACGAAGGTGGTCTGGACGTCGGTCTGCAGGTGGATCTTGTAGACCGAACGCCAGGGCGAGACATGGTCGCGCGCCGTGCCCACCACCAGCAAGGGCGCGTCGATGTCCATCAGCGCCACGCTCTCGCCCGCCACGCGGTACTGGCCCGAAGCCAGGGCATTGTTCAGGAACAGCGACGACAGGTACTCGGAATGCATGCGCTCGGGCAGGCGCGTGACATCCGCGTTCCAGCTCATCATGTCGTTGCCCACCTCGTCCTGCCCCAGCAGGTAGCGGCGCGTGTTGCGTGACCAGACGAGGTCGCGGGAATTCAGGAACTGGAACGTCGCCGCCATGGCGCGGCCGGTCAGGTAGCCCGTCCGGGCCATGGACTCGCGTAGCGACTTGATCTGGTCTTCGTCGATGAACACGCCCAGTTCCCCCGGTTCGCTGAAATCGGTCTGCGCCGCGAGCAGCGTCACCGACGCCAGCGCGGGCAAGCTGTCGGGGCGGATGGCGTCTTCACTGCGACGCCGCGGCGCCGCGCCGCCGCCGGCATGACGCTGCCGGCGGCCCACCATGGCCGCCACGATGGCCAGGAAGGTGCCGCCCAGGCAATAGCCCAGGGCGTGGATGCGCGGCGCGCCGGTGTTCTCCTTCACCGCGGCCATGGCGTCGAGCACGCCGAGCTGCAGATAGTCCTGCATGCCCAGGTGGCGGTCGCCGGCGTCGGGGTTGCGCCACGACATCATGAACACCGTGAAGCCCTGGCCCACCAGGTAACGCACCATGGAATTCTCCGGCGAGAGGTCCAGGATGTAGTACTTCATGATGCACGAGGGCACGATGAGCAGGGGTTCGGGGTGGACCTTGGCCGTGGTGGCTGTGTAGCGGATGAGTTCGATCAGCCGGTTGCGGAACACGACCTTGCCCGGCGTGACGGCCACCTCCTTGCCGACCTCGAAAGGCAGCGGCTGCAGCCGGCCGTCGGACGAGCCCGACGGTTCGCTTCGACCCTGCATGTGGTGGGCCTGGACCTGCATCAGGTCGGTGATGTAACGCTGGGTGCCCTTGAGCCAGGTCTGGCCCAGGGACTCCAGGCCGGACTCGAGCACCGTCGGGTTGGTCGGCCCCCAGTTCGAAGGCGACAGCGCATCCACGCCCTGGCGGGCGAAGAACTCCACCATGTGGCGGTGGTGGGGCGACATGCCTTCGACCTGGGATGCTTCACGCCACCAGTCTTCGGTGGCCTTGAAACCTTCCTTCAGGGCCCTGTAAGGCCAATGCTGCCAGGCATCGTCGCTGAACCGGGTGTCCGCAACCGCGGTCGGGTGTTCACCGGCAGCGTCGCCCGCGGCATCGCTGCCGTGCATCCAGGCCCGCAAGCCCAATTCGAGGGCCCTTTGCGCCAGCACCATCTGCCGCCCGGGCGAGACCGCCAGATGCCAGGCCCAGTCGGCCTGGGCCAGCGCCAGGGCGATCGGCGACAGACCCATGCCGGCATCGGCCAGGCGCGCATGGACCAGGCCGTCGAGCGTCTTGAAGGGGTCGGCGCCGGCGACCGGCTCGCTCTGGGGAGGGGGCTTTTCAGTCATCTGCGCCGGCCTGGGTGCGGCGCGGCGAGCGCGCGCCTGGCCACCCGCTCTTCCTCTTACAGGGCCGCGCCGTTGTAGGTGCTGCCCGGCTTGAGCTGCTGCCTGCTGGTCTCGACGCCGTTCTCCGTGGACACGATCTGGGCCGCGATGCCCTTGCCCAGGATGTACCAGACAGTGGTGTAGCTGTTGGCGTTTTCGCCGGCGGTGCGGTAGCGGCAGGTGTCGTACGTCCCGGCCAGGACCGTCACGGGTTCCTTGGCTTCGAAGGTGAAGGTGTCGGTGACGGTCGAGCCTATGGGTGACCCCGGCGGAACGATGGTGGTCGTGGTGGAGGTGCTGACGATGGTGCCCGTCTCGCCCAGCGCGATGTGGAACTCGAGGTTCTCGCGCGGCGGGTTGTAGACGGTCTTGCTGGAAGACGTCGAACCCGGAATCTGGACCTCGCCGATCAATTTGCCGCCGGTCGTCACCTCGACCAGCGCGCCCAGCGTCTTCGTCACCCCGTTGCTGCCCAGTTGCTCGAAGGTCTCCACCTTGGTGGTGGTGGTTATCGGGAACCCGATGCCCCCGGCACTGTTCGTGCCGCTGGTCGTCGAGGTGATCTTGATGGCGCTCTGGCCCTCGAAGGTCGACGGCCCGTCGATGACCGTTTCGATCGTCTGCTCACCGGTCAGCGCCCCGCTGTAGTCGTAGACCAATCGGGACGTGAACCCCGTCGGCAGCGTTGCCACGGCAGGGTCCGTGCACTCGTTCAGCGTCCCGGTGGGCGTCTGGCCGCCACAGCTGCCCGGGTAGACATTGCACGCATCGGCGTGCACGAGCGCGGCGAAATCCGACCACTTCCCGAACGACACGAGGACGTTGTCCGTGAACGGACCGAAGCCGTAGACCGTCGGATCCGCGCTGCCCCTGGTCATTCTCAGGGCGTTGCCATTGGTGTAGGCGCGCTCGACGTAGTCGACGCCGTCACGCACCACGTCGGCGTTCTGCGGGCCTTTGGGGAACAGCGCGGGATAGGTGTACTCGGCCCAGTCGAAGAGCTGGCTGGCGCGGTCTGCGTCACAGCTGCCCGGGTGGACGCTGCACGCATCGGCACGTATCTGGGCGGCGAATTCCGACAGGTTCCCCAGCAGCTTGAGCTCCTCGTTGGTGAACGGCCCGAGCCCGTAGATGTCGTTGCCTGGGGTGACGCCCAGGTAGTTGCCGTTCGCGTACCCGCGCACGGTGTAGATCACGCCCAAGTAAGGGTACGTGAGGTTCAGCGGCGCCGGCACCTTGGGGAACAGGTCGGGGTAGGTGTACTCGGCCCAGTCGAACGCCGCTGCGGCGTCCACCGTGATCTCGGTGGCCGCCAGTGCCCGCTTGCGAGCATCGGCGGCGCTCGGCTGGGCTGCGGCGATCTGGGCGACGAAGCCCTGGGCCCGGGACGTATCGACGTCGGCGCCGCCGCCGCAGGCCGCCATCAGCAAGACGGCGGCCGACATCGACAGGAACGATCGGATGAGAGATGTCTTCATGGTGTGGAGCGCAGCGCGCCAGGTTGTGATGACCAGCGGACGGGATCTCTCCCCGCCCTGCCCGAAATGGTATCCCTGTTTGCCTGCACATACACGCCCTGTCCGTGGATCCGGGGGAGCTTGTGTTGAGCGCCGTCACTTGCGACTTCGACGCCGAAGATCGGGCTGCGGGCAGGGTCGAGATCCGGCCGGCGCCAGCGCATCGCCATCGCGCGCGGTGGTGCTGCGCCCGGAGGTGCTGGCGCTCGACGAGCCGACCTCGGCGCTGGATGTGTCGGTGCAGCAGCAGGTGCTGGCGCTGCTGGCCGCGCTGCAGCGCCGCTACGGCATGAGCTACGTCTTCATCAGCCACGACCCGGCGCTGGTGCGCGCGATGTCGCACCGCGTGATGGTGATGAACAACGGCGAGGTGGTCGAGGAAGGCGAGGCCGAGGCGCTGTTCGCAGCGCCGCGAGCGGCTTACACGCAGGAACTGCTGGCAGCGGCGCACTTGGGCTGAGCCTGGACACCGACAGTCCAGTGGACTGGCCGTGCCTGGCGAAGGGCCGGGCCAGTGGCCCGGCGCGGCCTGCAAGGCTGAAGGCCGACAGGTTCTTCAGCGGCGCGATGTCCACGCCCACGCAGCGGCCCCAGCCGGCCACCGTGAAGAGATTGGCGTCGGCCACCGTGAAGGTGGCGCCCGTGAGGTAGTCGCGCCCCTCGAGCTGCTGGTCGACCCGGGCGAATCGCTGATCCAGCGGCGTGCGCGCGAGCTGCTCGTGGTCCTCCGGCGTGGCCGGGTTGAACAGCGCGCTGAAACCCTTGTGGAGTTCACTGGTGATGAAGTTCAGCCACTCGATGAGGCGTTAGCGCTCCATCGCGCACGGAAGCGCTGCATCCAGACATCGGCATGATCGACTGCGCTGAAGGAATTGCCGACGATGAAGAAATGCCCTGTGCCGTCGGGGGCAAACTCCCACCAGCCTGGAGCATTGCCGTAATTGCCACCGAAAGAGGACACGCCCGGATAAAGCGTACGACTGGCGACGACAGAGGGCTCACTCAAGGCAACACCGTCAGCATCGAACCGCTGCGCCTTGACGGTATAGATATCCTGCAAGGTCGTCACGATGAAACCGCCATAGGGCGTGGCGCTAACCGTGGACCGCCCGCCGCCTACATTGGCTGGCATGGCCGCAAAGGCCGGCCCGACCGGGTTGAAATCGTCGTCAAAGCGTTGGCCTTCGATACCGACATTGGCCGCGCGCCAGATCACCACGGACCCGCCCCCTTCAAGGGCCGCGAACCGTGCGTCGTATTGCGAAAAGTTGTTGGCGACGGTTGGCGCCTTGATGACGAACGGCTCGGCATCGGGCTGGCCATCGGCACCGAAGGTCTGGGCCATGATCACCGGCTTGGCCGTGTCGTTCCCGGCCGTTTCCTTGCCGCCCCGGTACAGCACCACGAACCCGCCGCCCGGCAAGGGTGCGGCATCGTTCACCCAGTCGTGGAAGTCCTGCGAATAGGACACGCTGGCCACCCAAGGCGTGAAACGCACCGCCGCCCCGTCCAGCGCGCCATCCGCATCGAGCCGCTGGACATAGTTCGTGGTCTGCCCGGCATATTGCCCCAAACTCCCCGTATAGCCGGCCGACCAGACCACGGCAAGCCCGCCCCCTTCGAGTGCGACAGGCACGACCTCGCCGGTGCTGTCGTGATAGGTCGTGACCCATCTGCCCGGGCTGACTTCCAGTTGCGGGTTGGGGATGATCGTATCGGCGGTCTGGGTGTCATCCGCGTCAAAGAACTTGATGCGCAGCCGCGGGCTGGCCGGCGAATAGGTTGGGTTGTCGACAAACACCACCGCGTACCCGCCACCGTCCAGCGCCGTGACCTCAGGGAACAGGTAGGCCGCGTTGTTGCCGGGCGAGAAATCGGGATTGAGGTGAATCTGGGCTTCGGGCCCTGCCTTGTCGCCGGCCGAGTCGAGACGTTGAAGCATCACCCTGCGCGGCGGGCTGAATTCGCCGGCGAATTCGGCGTGCGGAGATTGCCAGACGACAATCATGTCGCCATTGGCCAGCCGGGCGGTGCTGACATAGTCCTGGGTACCCGGTACCTGGGCATTCAGCCTTCCGGGGGCGGCAAGGGGTGAGGGATTGATGGGTAGGGTGACCAGAGCGGCGAAATCCGACCACTTCCCGAACGACACGAGGACGTCGTCCGTGAACGGACCGAAGCCGTAGACCGCCGGATCCGCGCTGCCCCTGGCCATTCTCAGGGCGTTGCCATTGGTGTAGGCGCGCTCGACGTAGTCGACGCCGTCACGCACCACGTCGGCGTTCCGCGGGCCTTTGGGGAACAGCGCGGGGTAGGTGTACTCGGCCCAGTCGAAGAGCTGGTTGGCGCGGTCTGCGTCACAGCTGCCCGGGTGGACACTGCACGCATCGGCACGTATCTGGGCAGCGAATTCCGACAGGTTCCCCAGCAGCTTGAGCGCCTCGTTGGTGAACGGCCCGAGTCCGTAGATGTCGTTGCCTGGGGTCACGCCCAGGTTGTTGCCGTTGGCGTACATACGCACGGTGTACTGCACGCTCTCGTACTCGAGCGGCAAGTTGACCGGTGCGGGAACCTTCGGGAACAGGTCGGGGTAGGTGTATTCGGCCCAGTCGAACGCCGCTGCGGCATCCAGCGTGATCTCGGCGGCGGCCAGTGCCCGCTTGCGAGCATCGGCGGCGCTCGGCTGAGCCGCGGCAATCTGGGCGACGAAGCCCTGGGCCCGGGACGTATCGACGTCGGCGCCGCCGCCGCAGGCCGCCATCAGCAAGACGGCGGCCGACATCGACAAGAACAATCGGATGAGAGATCTCTTCATGGTGTGGAGCGCAGCGCCCGAGGTTGTGATGACCAGTGGACGGGATCTCTCCCCGCCTTGCCTGAAATGGTATCCCTGATGGCCTGCAAGTACGCGCCCTATCCGCGGATCCGGGGAGCTTGTGTTGAGCGCCGTCAATTGCGACTTCGACGCCGACGATCGGGCTGCGGGCACGGTCGAGATCCGGCCGGCGGATGGCGCGCCGATCCCCTGCAAGGGATTGCCCGGTTCTTGAGCGAAAATCCGCCGATGGAAACCCCCGGCAATCTGTTTTGCGTCGCTGCGCCCAGCGGTGCCGGCAAGTCCAGCCTCGTGAAGGCGCTGCTCGAGCTCGACTCGCACCTGGCGGTGTCGGTGTCGCACACCACGCGCCAGCCGCGCGGGCAGGAGCAGCAGGGCCGCGAGTACTGGTTCGTCGCCGAGCCGGCCTTCCGCGGGATGATCGAACGCAGCGAGTTCTTCGAATGGGCCGAGGTGCACGGCAACCTCTACGGCACCTCGCGCAAGGCCATCGAACAGCGTCTGATGGGCGGCGAGGACGTGGTGCTGGAGATCGACTGGCAAGGCGCGCTGCAGATCAAGCAGCTGTTCCCGCACGCGGTGCTGATCTTCATCCTGCCACCGAGTTGGGACGAACTGGCGCAGCGACTGCACCGCCGCGGCGAAGACCGGCCCGAAACCATCGCACGGCGGCTGGAAAGTGCGCGCGACGAGGTGGCGCAGGCCCGGCACTTCGACTTCGTTATAATCAACGGCTTGTTCGAAACGGCGCTGTTCGACCTCAAGACGGTCGTGCACTCGCAGCGCCTGAAGTACGCCGCCCAGATGCGCAACCGCTCGCAGGTGTTCGCCGCGCTGGGCCTGATCTGAACGGCACTGAGCGGCACTGAGCGGCATCACCCCTGCAACACTTTCCGAAGGCATCCATGGCCCGCATCACCGTCGAAGACTGCCTCGTCAAGATCCCCAATCGCTTCCAGCTCGTGCTGGCCGCCACCTACCGCGCGCGCATGCTCAGCCAGGGCCATGCGCCCAAGATCGAAACCAGGAACAAGCCCGGCGTGACCGCGCTGCGCGAGATCGCCGCCGGCGAGGTCGGCATCGAGATGCTGCGCAAGGTGCCGACCTGATCGCCTAGCCTTCCCCACCCTGCCCGCGGGCGCCGGTGTCGCAACGACACCGGCGCCCGCTGTCATTTGCGGCAGACCACGACGGCTCGCGGCTAGACGCGCTAAATTCCAGCCATGAGTCTGCGTTCCCTGGCCGCTGAACTTTTGCCCGCTGCGCTGCACGGGCGGCAGCGCGCGCAGCCTGTCCAGCGTGACTCGCAGGCCCCTGCCGAGGTGCAGTCCTTCGCCGCCCTGGCCGAGCGGCTGGGTTACTTGTCCAAGGCGGAGCTCAAGCTGGTGCGCGAGGCCTACAAGTTCGCCGACCAGGCCCACCTGGGTCAGTTCCGCGCCAACGGCCAGCCCTACATCACGCACCCGATCGCGGTGGCCGGCCTGTGCGCCGACTGGAAGCTCGACGCCCAGGCCATCATGGCCTCGCTGATGCACGACACGATCGAGGACTGCGGCATTGCCAAGCCCGAGCTGATCGCGAAGTTCGGCGCCGCCACCGCCGACCTGGTGGACGGCCTGACCAAGCTCGACAAGCTGCACTTCAATACGCGCGAGGAGAGCCAGGCCGAGAGCTTCCGCAAGATGCTGCTGGCGATGGCGCGCGACGTGCGCGTGATCCTCATCAAGCTGGCCGACCGGCTGCACAACATGCGCACGATGCAGGCCATGGCGGCCGAGCGGCGCGAGCGCATCGCACGCGAGACGATCGACATCTACGCCCCCATCGCGCACCGGCTGGGCCTGAACCAGACCTACCGCGAGCTGCAGGAGCTGTGCTTCGAGCTGCTCTACCCGTGGCGCCACGCCGCCCTGGCCAAGGCCGTGAAGCGCGCGCGCGGCCACCGGCGCGACATCGTCGAGCGCGTGCAGAAGGACGTCGAGAAGGCCTTCGCGCAGCAAAAGGTCAAGGTCCAGGTCTCGGGGCGCGAGAAGACCATCTATTCGATCTACCGCAAGATGCGCGAGAAGCATTCCGGCTTCGCGCAGGTCAACGACATCTTCGGCTTTCGCATCATCGTGCCCACGCTCACCGAGTGCTACATCGCGCTGGGCGTGCTGCACCAGCTCTACAAGCCGGTGCCGGGCCGCTTCAAGGACTACATCGCGATCCCCAAGGCCAACGGCTACCAGTCGCTGCACACGACGCTGGTCAGCCCGCTGGGCACGGCGGTGGAGTTCCAGGTCCGCACCGAGGCCATGCACGCAGTGGCCGAAAAGGGCATCGCTGCGCACTGGTTCTACAAGACCGGCAGCAAGGGCGACGCCAAGGGCGGCGCGGCAGCCGACGCGCAGCGCTTCTCGACGCTGTGGCTGCAGAGCCTGCTCGACATCCAGGTCGAGACCAACGATTCGGCCGAATTCCTGGAGCACATCAAGGTCGACCTGTACCCCGATGCGGTCTACGTCTTCACACCGCGCAGCAAGATCCTGGCGCTGCCCCGTGGCGCCACCACGGTGGACTTTGCCTACGCGATCCACTCCGATGTCGGCCAGCACATGGTGGCGGCCAAGGTCAACGGCGAGCCGGTGGCGCTGCGCACCGAGCTCAAGAGCGGCGACGTGGTCGAGGTCATCACCGCCCCCGGCGCGCGCCCCAACCCGGCCTGGCTGTCGATGGTGCGCACCGGCCGCGCGCGCTCCAAGATCCGCAACTACCTCAAGAACATGGAGACCGAGGAGTCGCGCAGCCTGGGCGAAAAGATGCTGGCCCAGGCCTTGCGTGCCGAGGGCCTGCAGATGCCTTCCGGCGACCCCAACGACGCCGTGGCGCTGGCGTTGTGGCAACAGCTCACGCGCTGGAGCGGCAACCGCAACCGTGGCGAACTCCTGGTGGACATCGGCCTGGGCCGCAAGATCGCCATCATCTTTGCCAAGCGCCTGGCAAAGATGCTGGCCGAGCGCGGCATCAAGCCCGACGCCGTGACGCTGACCCTGGGCCGCTACGTGCAGGACGACAGCACACCGACGCAGGGCGTGGTCTTCGTCGACGGCAGCGAGGGCGCTTCGATCCAGTTCGCCCCCTGTTGCCGGCCGATCCCCGGTGACGCCATCGTCGGTTACCTCGGCCGCGGCGAAGGCCTGGTCGTGCACACTGCCGAATGCCCCACCGGCAAGCGCCTGTTCGAACGCGACAGCGAGCGCTGGATACAGGTCGAATGGGCCGACGAGCTGACGCGCAGCTTCGAGACCAGCGTCTTCGTGCTGGTGAAGAACGGCAAGGGCGTGCTGGCGCAGGTGGCCTCGGGCGTGAGCACGGCCGAGGCCGACATCATCCATCTCGGCATGGACCCGCAGCAGGCCGAAGAAACGACCGAGCTGCGCCTGCTGATCAGCGTGCGCGACCGCCTGCACCTGGCCGAGGTGCTGCGCACGCTGCGCCGCCAGCCCGTGGTGTTGCGGGTGTCGCGCTATCGCTTCGGCTCGTCCGGCGCCGGGTAGCGCACCTCGACGATGTCGATCTTCTCAATGCCGCCCGGCGACACCAGTTGCACCTCGTCGCCCTCGCGCGCCTTGAGCAGGGCGCGGGCGATCGGCGAGATCCAGCTCACTTCGCCGTGCAGGCTGTCGGCTTCGTCGATGCCCTTGATGGTGACCGTGCGCTGCTGGCCGGCGGCGTTGGCGTAGGTCACGGTGGCGCCGAAGAAGATCTGGTCCTTGCCGTGATGTGCCGACGGGTCGGCCACTTCGGCGATGTCCAGCCGCTTGGTCAGGAAGCGGATGCGGCGGTCGATCTCGCGCAGCCGCTTCTTGCCGTACAGGTAGTCGCCGTTTTCCGAGCGGTCGCCGTTCTTGGC
>JACZKT010000022.1 GCA_014859905.1 Rubrivivax sp. | reverse complement strand
CGTAGGGACACTTCGTCATGTAGCAGACGTCGCAGAGGTAGCACTGGTCGACCACCTTCCAGTAGTCCTTGCGATCGACGCCGTCGACCTCCATGGTCTCGCTTTCGTCGACCAGGTCGAACAGGGTGGGGAACGCATTGCACAGGCTGACGCAGCGCCGGCAGCCGTGGCAGATGTCGAACACCCGTTCCATCTCGTCCTGGCAGGCGCGCTCGTCGTAGAACGACGGGTCGCGCCATTCGAGCGGGTGCCGGGTGGGTGCTTCCAGCGAGCCTTCCTTGGCACTCATTGCCTCGTCTCCTGGTGTCCGGGCCATCGGGTTCCGGGCCTTGCTGCGGCAATGCGACGAAACAGGATCTCACGCGTTCCGTCCTGTGGGAACGCGGTTGCCGATGGGCGCCGTCGGTCCGAAGGCGGCCCATCGACGGGCAGGGGGTCGTGAAACCCCCGTGCCCGCATGCGGCAGGTCGCGCGGGGCGCGACCTGCCGGGCAGGAGCCCTTCAGTCGTTCAGGGCTTCGAGGGCCTTGGCGAACTTGTTCGCGTGCGAGCGCTCGGCCTTGGCGAGCGTCTCGAAGCAGTCGGCGATCTCGTCGAAGCCTTCGTCACGGGCTTCCTTGGCCATGCCCGGGTACATGTCGGTGTACTCGTGGGTCTCGCCGGCGACGGCGGATTTCAGGTTGTCCGACGAGCTTCCGATCGGCAGGTCGGTGGCCGGATCGCCCACTTGCGCGAGATAGTCGAGATGGCCATGCGCATGGCCGGTCTCGCCTTCGGCGGTGGAGCGGAACAGCGCCGACACGTCGTTCTGGCCCTCGACGTCGGCCTTGTTCGCGAAATACAGATAACGGCGATTGGCCTGCGATTCGCCCGCGAAGGCGTCCTTCAGGTTTTGCTCGGTCTTCGTACCTTTCAAGCCCATGTGATGCTCCTGGTAATCAAGCGGTCTGTCGGGGCGCTGGTGCAGCGCAACCGGATTGTGACGCTAGCAGAGACGACGCCCGGTCTCCAATGCATCGCTTCTATGTCGGGCATAGCCTGAGGCGAACGGCGCACTCAACGCAGGCCGAGCAGGCGCAGCGCCAGCGTGTGCAAGCGCGCCTTTGGGTCGGCCAGGCGGGTGAGCACCGTGAAGTGGTTGCCGGCCGGCAGCGTTTCGCACACCGGCACCGCGGTCGGCCCCCAGACGTCGCGAATGAGGCGGTTCTGGCGCAGGAACTCGTCGCTTTCGTCGCTGCCGACGGTGGCGTAGAGCTTGGCGCCCTTGGGGCGCGGGAAGAAGGCCGGGCTGAGCCGGGCCACCGAGGCCGGCGTGAGCCGCAGGTCGGCCTGCAGGAAGGCCGTGTGGCGCAGCGGCTCCAGGTCGTACAGGCCCGAGATCGACAGCGCGCCGGCCAGCGGCTGCGCCGGCAGCTCGTCGGCCAGCTCCTTCCAGCGGCAGCTGAGCAGCATCGCCGCCAGGTGGCCGCCGGCAGAATGACCGGCCAGCGCGATGCGCTTCGGGTCGCCGCCATAGTCGGCCGCGTGGCGCCACACCCAGGCCACCGCCGCCGCCATCTGCAGCACGATGTGCTCGATGCTCACCGCCGGACAGAGGGCGTAGTTGGGCACCACCACCATCGCGCCGTCGGCGGTGAACGAGGGCGCGACGAAGGAGTGGTCGGCCTTGTCCAGCGAACGCCAGTAGCCGCCGTGGATGAACACCAGCACCGGCGCGCCCCCGGCCGGCGGCGACACGGCCGGGAAGACATCCAGCGTCTCGCCTGCACCGTCGCCATAGCGTTGGTCCAGGTGAGCCGCGCTCTCGGCACGCGCCAGTGCCGACGCGGCGGCCCAGTTGGCGAACGTGCGCGCGTGGTCGGGCACGCGCGCACGGTTGTTGTACTGGGTGTCGAGCCAGGTGGGGTCGAGTCGTTGACGCATGCGGGCGAACTCCGGCAAAAAGTGCAGCGGCGGCGAGTGTAGGCGCCCGCCGGCGCCCGGGTCCGGGCCTGACGCGGTGCCCGGGCGCCCGCGCGCCAGTGCTAAACTCGCGGCCGATCGTGGGGGCGTAGCTCAGCTGGGAGAGCGTCGCGTTCGCAATGCGAAGGTCAGGAGTTCGATCCTCCTCGTCTCCACCACTCAAACTCAGGGGCCCCGTAGCTAATATCTACGGGGCCTCTTGCGTTAGGAACCACTAACCATGGGTACAGCGCGTGGGTACAGTCTAAGCGTCGGCTGATTGGCGTCAGCAAGGGTGGCGAGGCACGCCCATCGCGCGTTCGCTCGACTCGACGTGCATCTCCTTGGTTGGCGCGCTTTCAGGCCCTGCGGCCAGCACCACCCTGGCTGTGCAGTCCGGGCCGGATCGGCGCCGGCAGCACTGTCAGTCACTGCCCCAGCGGCACGAAATGGCCGGATGCCCATCCCTGAGCGTGTTCGCCAGGAACGCACCGTCGGACTGTCAGCAGCCGGCCAGCGGGCGGCGCTCAGCACCTGCTGTCCTCGCTGCGCTCACTCTTCCTCTGCCGTGAAGCCAAGAGCCTTCTTTATTGCCCGCACCCGCTTGTCAGCAGCTTCATACTCTGTTGTATTTGAGTATCCAATCAGATTCTTCACGGCCAACTCGGGTGACTGCCCTTTGCGATCAAGCCACCACCTATACCACGTTGGCAGATCGTTCAAGCACGCAGCCAACTCAGCAGAAGCTCGGCGATTTGCAAGAGCCCTGTCTTCATATAACTTCTTCATCCTTTCGTTAAGACCATTCGCGTTTACCACTTGGGCATAGAAAATTAAATCAGCGAAAACCTTTGTTCTAAGTTCACGATACTGCAGTATTGGCTTCATCCAGAATGTGCTAACCCAATAGCCGACGGCTCCAGCCACGGTGCCTACAAGAACTGCAAGTAGTTTTTCATCCATATTCTGAATGTGACGGAGATTTTGGTAAATGCCGATGAAAGAACAAGAACGGTGGTCCTCTTGAGCGAGGGGATAAGCCTCACTCAGGAACGGTGGACTTGCTGTCGCCGAGTCCGAAAGGATTGGCCGGCTCGGCATTCGGTTTTACCCCTGGCGGATACACGCGATAGATGACGCGATTGGCATCTCTGTAATACCGAGTACCAGGAGGAGAGTATCGAAGCCAAGGACCATTTTCGACAGAATCGGTGCTCTCTTGCGTCCAACCTTTGGCATCGTAAGTGGGCGATTTGATAGCTCTTTGCTCTGGTGCTCTTGTGCTGCTTGTAGGCCTCTCTGCGGGGATCGAGGAATTCATCGATGGCGCTAGCGGCAATGCGTTTAGAACCATGAGTCCGGCAATGACCAAGGTGGCAAAGGCACCACGCCCAAAGTTTAGCTTCGGTGCCTGAACGGAAAAGTCTTGGTCGTCATAGCGAGCCTGCTTTCCGGCCTTCAGTCGGCGACGCTGCAGGGCCATCGTAACTACTGACACAAATGGGAATCCGGTTCCAAGGCCAAACCAGTAAAGCCGAATCTGTCTCCGAACATACTCAGCGAACGAAAGTTTCGTTCCAGTAGAGGTACGGACGGCGATGGCCAAAAGAGCCTTCCCGGGTGTTGTGCCAAATATTCCGAATACCACAGCCTCTGCTGAAAGGGTGAGAGGAAGAAGCAACCATCCGAGCACAAAGGCCGATCCGGGTCTTTGTATCCATACGGCAAACGCAGGATACATGCTTGCTAATGCGTAGGCCGCGCCGAAGGTCGTAGGGATGGCAAGAATCCAGAGGTCGATGATCCTCGCAAAGAACCGGCGCCAGGGCCCGGCAGATGTGACCGCGCGCAGGTCCTTTTCCGTGAGGGCCTTTGGTAGCTCGGGCGGGAGCGCACGAAGGATGCTCGCAAATACTTCAACCTGAGAGATAGGTAGCCACTCAGACAGACCTTCCTTCCATACCAGGGTCGACTGCGCCAGCGTGCCTATGATGAGCAATTGGCGCAGGTCATTAGCCGAGATAGGACCGGCTCTGCGACCATCAAGTGAGTACCACCATTCGTTCTGCACAGGGGCTCCTCGAAGCGGAAAGTCGTATCGCGAGACTTAACGTAAAGTGGCCAGAGCGGGCGCACGGCGCCGGAGCAGTATATTTTGGCTCGACTACATCGCCGTTTTCCTCGATTTCGACATTCGACGTCAATACAGCGACCATGGCTGCGCTTTGTCCCGCCCGTCCAAGGTCGCTGGACAGCCTGCGCCACGCAATCAGGGTTCGCCACTACTCGATCCGTGCCGCGGGCAACCACGTGTACTGCATGCGCCGCTTCATCCTGTTCCACGGCAAGCGTCATCCTCAGGACTTGAATGCCACAAAGGTGGCAGCATTCCTGACTTACCCACCCGGCGGTGGACCGCGGTGCGGCGCCGTCCACCCAGAACGAGGCGAAGTCGGCGCTGCTGGCGGGCCCCCACCGGATTCGCTGAAGGCCCACGAAGCTACGCCCCGACCACGTCAGCAGCCGGAACCCATCGGCCGCCGGCCCCGTGCTTGACCATCAGGACCCCTTGACGCGTTCGTGAGGTCTGGAAGCCGGCGGCCTTGAAGGCGTCCTCGTTGAGCACGGCGGGCCCGCGTGGCGCCTCGCGTCCCTTGGTGCCTGCCGAATGGGACTGCAGGTCAAGGCGCTCTGCCCTCGCGACGTACTCGCGGGCCAGCGTCTGGAAGTGGCTCACGTCCCGGCCATGCAGCAGGTAATGCAGTGCATTGGCCAGCTTGCCCGGGTTGTCCCGGCAGTGGTCATAGAAGGTCTCCAGGTGCTCACCTGTCACTCCCACCTTAGCCACTGCACGGGACACGATGCGGTCCTGCAGATTGGCCGCCAGCTCGATTGCCTCGTAGGCCTTCTCACGGTCCATCCCGGTGGCCCGAGCAAGGGTGCTGGCAGCGGTGTCGAAGCTCTGACCCAGGACCACGGCATTGGTCATGCTGGCGGCCGTGGCGCGGAAGGCGTGCTCCGGGATCGGCGATATGTGCGTCTGCCACAGGGCATCCTCGTCGCCGTTGAAGACTCCGGCAGTGGTCAAGGCCTGCTGCTCGTTGACCTCCGCCAGCGCCGCTTGATGGGCCTCCTGGCGCTCGGACTCCACTGTCGAGTACGTCCGCTGCGCCCCGGCTGCGGTGCGGACCTCTTCGTAGCCGCCTCTGCCATCGGCCTTGAGCAGCCCCATGCGGATGGCGTTCATCACCGAGGTGCGGCTGGCGGGGTTGCCGGGCTCGATTTCGACGGACGCTGGCCCAAAGGTGGTGGCCAGGGTGCTGAGGATTCCGGCGCCCGTCACCCCGTCATGGCTGACCGTGTATCGAGCCAACGCAGTGGACGCGGGTTCGGCATCGCCGAGTGTGAGCGCCGGTCAAGACCCGTCCTCCGATGACGGCGAGGTGTCGGTTTTCGCTTTGCACGAATTTCAGATTCCTTGAGGCCCCTGCCAGGCCGCCGGAGGCGCCCCGGTTGAGCCATGTACTCATGGTTCAACCCCTG
>JACZKT010000237.1 GCA_014859905.1 Rubrivivax sp. | reverse complement strand
CTGCGGCCCCCCAGCGCTGAGGCGGCCGCAGCGCCATGTGGTTCACCCGCGTCTCGATCCACAACCCGGTGCTGGCGGTGATGGTCATGCTGGCCTTCGTCGTGCTTGGCTTGTTCAGCTGGCAGCGGCTGTCGGTGGACCAGTTCCCCAACATCGACGTGCCCACCGTCGTGGTGGCGATGGACTACCCCGGCGCCAGCCCCGAGATCGTCGAGGCCGAGGTCACGAAGAAGATCGAGGAAGCCGTCAACACGGTGGCCGGCATCAGTGCGCTTTCTTCGCGCACCTACGAGGGCACGACGCTGGTCATCATCGAGTTCAACCTCGACATCGACGGCCGCCGCGCCGCCGAGGACGTGCGCGAGAAGGTGGCGCTGATGCGCCCGCTGCTGCGCGACGAGGTCAAGGAACCGCGCATCTTCCGCTTCGACCCCGCCAGCCAGCCGGTCTTCAACGTCGCGCTGCTGGCCACCGACCCCGGCGTCACGGCGCAGGACCTCACGACCTGGGGCACCCAGGTGCTGCAGAAGCGGCTGGAGAACGTGCGTGGCGTCGGCTCGGTGAGCCTGATCGGCGGCGTGCAGCGGCAGGTCAACGTCTACCTGCGGCCGGCGGCGATGGAAGCCGCCGGCGTCGGCACCGAGCAGGTGGCCGCGGCCCTGCGCAGCGAGAACCAGGAGTCGCCGCTGGGCAGCATCCGTTCGCTGGAGCAGGACCGCGTGGTGCAGATCAACGCGCGGCTGAAGACGCCGCGCGACTTCCGCGACATCGTCGTCGCCCGCAAGGGCAACGGGTCCGTCGTGCGGCTGTGGCAGGTGGCCGACGTCGTCGACGGCCCGCAGGAGATCGAAAGCCTGGCGCTGTACAACGGCCAGCGCACGGTACTGCTGTCGGTGCAGAAGAGCCAGGGCGAGAACACCATCGCCGTCGTCGACGGCCTCGAGCGCGCGCTGGCCGCAGCCCAGGTGCTGCTGCCGCCGGGCGTGAAGACCGAGATCAACCGCGACAACTCGCGCGCCATCCGGGTCTCGGTGGCCAACGTGCAGCGCACGCTGATCGAGGGCGCGGCGCTCACGGTGCTGATCGTGTTCCTGTTCCTGAACTCGTGGCGCTCGACCGTCATCACCGGCCTGACGCTGCCGATCGCGCTCATCGGCACCTTCCTGTTCATGTACGTCTTCGGCTTCACCATCAACACCATCACGTTGATGGCGCTGAGCCTGTGCGTGGGGCTGCTGATCGACGACGCCATCGTCGTGCGCGAGAACATCGTGCGCCACATCCAGATGGGCAAGAGTGCGCGCGAGGCGGCGCTGGCGGGCACCGACGAGATCGGCCTGGCGGTGCTGGCCACCACGCTGTCGATCGTGGCCGTGTTCCTGCCCATCGGCTTCATGGGCGGCATCGTCGGCAAGTTCTTCCACGAGTTCGGCATCACCATCGTCGCCGCGGTGCTGATCTCGATGTTCGTGAGCTTCACCCTCGACCCCATGCTCAGCAGCGTCTGGAACGACCCGCAGGCGCACGGCCACTCCGCCGGGCCGCCGGTGACGCTGTACGACAGGACGCTGGGGCGCGTGACCGGCCGGTTCGACCGCCTCACGGTGTGGCTGGGCGACGGCTACCAGACTCTGCTGGCGTGGTCGCTGGTGCACAAGATCAAGACGGTGCTGGTGGCCACCGCCACCTTCGTCGGCGCCATCGTGCTGCTGGGGGTCATCGGCAAGGAGTTCGTGCCCAAGGCGGACTTTTCGGAGACGCAGATCAACTTCTACACACCGGTCGGTTCTTCGCTGGACGTCACCGAGATGCGCGCGCACCAGGTCGACGCTGCGCTGCGCGAATTTCCCGAGGTGCGCCACACCGTGACCACCATCAACAGCGGCTTCGCGCAGGGCAGGATCTACGGCTCGGTGTACGTGAGGCTGGTCGACCGCAAGGAGCGCACGCGCAGCATCGCCGAGCTGACGACGCCGCTGCGCGAGCGGCTGGCGCGCATCCCCGGCATCACCGTCACCAACATCGGCGTCACCGACCTCGGCGGCGGCAAGAGCATCCAGTTCTCGGTGCAGGGCAGCGACCTCGGCGAACTCGAACGGCTGGCGACGCAGATCCTGGCCAGGCTGCGCGACATCCCGGGCCTGGTCGACCTGGACAGCACGCTCAAGCCCGACAAGCCGACGCTGGCGGTGGACGTCAAACGCGACGCCGCGGCCGACCTGGGACTGAACGTGAGCGCGATCGCCGGCACGCTGCGCACGCTGCTGGCCGGCGTCTCGGTGGGCAACTGGCGCGCTGCCGACGGCGAGAACTACGACGTGCGCCTGCAGCTGGCGCCGCAAAGCCGCGACGCGGCCGCCGACCTGTCGCGGCTGCCGCTGGTGCTGGGCAGCAACGCCGACGGCAGCGCGCGCGTGGTGCGGCTGTCGCAGGTGGCCGAGGTGACACCGTCCACCGGCCCCAACCAGATCAACCGCCGCGACATGAGCCGCGAGGTCAACATCGACGCCAACGCGCTGGGCCGCAGCAGCGGCGAGGTCTCGGCCGACATCCGTGCCGCGCTCGACGCCATCGCCTGGCCGCCGGGCTACCGCTACAGCTTCGGCGGCTCGACCAAGAACATGCAGGAGTCGTTCACCTACGCCGTCGGCGCGCTGGCGCTGGCGGTGGTCTTCATCTACATGATCCTGGCCAGCCAGTTCAAGAGCTTCCTGCAGCCGCTGGCGCTGATGAGCGCGCTGCCGCTGACGCTGATCGGCGTCGTGCTGGCGCTGCTGGCCTTCCGCTCGACGCTGAACATGTTCTCGATCATCGGCATCGTCATGCTGATGGGGCTGGTGACGAAGAACGCGATCCTGCTCATCGACTTCGCGATCCGCGCGCGCGAACGCGGCCTGGAGCGTACGGCAGCGCTGCTCGAGGCGGCGCGGGTGCGGCTGCGGCCGATCCTGATGACGACGCTGGCGATGATCTTCGGCATGGTGCCGCTGGCCTTTGCGCTCACCGAAGGCTCGGAGCAGCGTGCGCCCATGGGCCAGGCGGTGATCGGCGGCGTCATCACCTCGTCGCTGCTGACGCTGGTGGTGGTGCCGGTGGTGTATTGCTGGCTCGACGACCTGGCGCTCTGGGCGCGACGGCGCTGGAGCGGCTCGCCGCGACCTGCCGTCGAGGTGGGCGCCTAGAATCAAGGGCGCGTCGAATGTGATACCCTATACCGTATACTCATGAACACCGAAACCGCCCGCTTCAACATGATCGAGCAGCAGATCCGCCCCTGGGAGGTGCTCGACCAGGACGTGCTCTCGCTGCTGGCCACGGTGCGCCGCGAGGACTTCGTGCCGCCGGCGATGCGGGCGCTGGCCTTCGTCGACACCCAGGTGCCGCTGATCGCCGGCGAGCCCGATGGCCCGCACATGCTCGAACCCAAGGTCGAGGCCCGGCTGCTGCAGGAGCTGCAGTTGCAGCGCCACGAGAAGGTGCTGGAAATCGGCACCGGCTCGGGCTTCATGGCCGCGCTGCTGGCGCACCGCGCGCTGTTCGTGCACACGCTGGAGTGCCGGCCGGTGCTGGCGCAGACGGCACGCGACAAGCTGCGCCGCAACGGCATTGCCAACGTCACCGTGCATGAAGTCAGCGCCGCCGCCGGCGCGCGCGGCCTGCCGGGCGAAGCACCGTTCGACGCCATCGTGCTGTCGGGTTCGGTGGCCGAGGTGCCGGCGGCGCTGCTGGCGCAGCTGAAGGTGGGCGGGCGCCTGGTGGCGGTGGTGGGCGAGTTGCCGATGATGCGCGCCCGCCTGTACACCCGCGTCGGCGACGCCGCCTGGTCCGACACCGACCTCTTCGACACCGTGGCGCCGCGTCTGGAGGGTTTCGCTGAACCCACGGGCTTTCATTTCTAGTAGTCCGTTTCACCAAAGGCGTTACGAAATGAAACCGATGGATTTTTTCGCCAGGCTAGGCGCAGACCCGCAGCCGCACTGGCAGTGCGGCAAGGGGCTGCAACGACGCATGGCGGAAAAAGACGCGGTTTCATGTAGTGGTTTTGGTGAAACGGACTACTAG
>JACZKT010000236.1 GCA_014859905.1 Rubrivivax sp. | reverse complement strand
GCGCTGTCGGCCGGCGCCGACCCGACGATGCCCGGCGGCTTGGCCGGAGCCGTGCTCGACGTGGACATGAGCGAGGGCAAGCTCGACGCCGAAGAGGCGCAGGGCATGTCGCGCCAGATCGCCGCCCTCACCGCCGACCAGCGCGGCGACCAGCTGCAGCGCCTGGAGCGCAGCCTGCTGCGGCTGGAGCGCATCAACCTGCAGACGCTGGCCATGCTGCAGAAACTGGTCGATGCGGTGAAGAAACCTGGCGATAAGCCGTCATGACCCCACCTGCCGCCATGCCGACCATGCCGATAGGCCCCGTGATGTGCGTCGTCGGCGCCCGCCCCAACTTCATGAAGATCGCGCCTATCCTGCGTGCGCTGGCGGCGCACCAGCCGCCGCTGCCGGCGCTGCTGGTGCACACCGGCCAGCACTACGACGCCAGCATGAGCGACCGCCTGTTTGCCGATCTGCGCCTGCCGCAGCCCGACCTGAACCTGGAGGTCGGCTCGGGCAGCCACGCCGTGCAGACCGCCGAAGTCATGAAGCGCTTCGAGCCGGCGCTGGACACCCACCGGCCCAGCTGTGTGCTGGTGGTGGGCGACGTCAATTCCACGCTCGCCTGCACGCTGGTGGCGGTGAAGAAGGGCGTGCCGGTGGTGCACGTCGAAGCCGGGCTGCGCAGTTACGACCGCAAGATGCCCGAAGAGATCAACCGCGTGCTCACCGACCAGGTCGCCGACCGGCTCTACACCACCGAGCGCAGCGCCGCGGCCAACCTGCAGCGCGAAGGCGTGGCCGCCGAGCGCATCGCCTTCACCGGCAACGTCATGATCGACTCGCTGCTGGCCTGCCGCGAACACGCGCGCCCTGCTGCCGCCACGCTGCAGGCGCACGGCCTCGACCCGGCGCTGCTGGCTCACCCGCAGGGCTACGGCGTGGTCACGCTGCACCGGCCTTCGAACGTCGACGACGCGGCCGCGCTGCGCCCGCTGCTCGAGGTGCTGGCCGAAGTGGCGGCGCAGCTGCCGCTGGTGTTTGCGATGCACCCGCGCACGCGCATCAACATCGAACGTTTCGGCCTCGGCGGCCTGCTGCGCCCGGAACACATCGCCGTGCTGCCGCCGCAGGGCTACCTGGAGATGGTGGGCCTGATGGACGGCGCTACGGTGGTGCTCACCGATTCCGGCGGCCTGCAGGAAGAGACCACCGCGCTGGGCGTGCCCTGCCTGACGCTGCGCGAAAACACCGAGCGCCCGATCACCGTGGAGCAGGGTACCAACACCATGGTCGGCCGCGACGTGCAGGCCATCCGCACGGGCGTGGCCGAGATCCTGGCCGGCCGCGGCAAGCGTGGGCGCGTGCCCGAGCTGTGGGACGGCCGTGCCGCCGAGCGCATCGCCGCCGACCTCTACGCCTGGCTTCGCGCTGGTACCCCCTGAAACAGGGGGGTGGCGGCGCGCCGACCCCCTTGCAAGCGCTCATCCTGCGGCGCACGTCACACCCGCCGGCACCCCGGGCGCCTACCATCGTGGTCTGCGCCGCGCGCCTTGCGCGCCGACGAGGACACACTCCCCGCACATGCTTGCCCCCGCCATCACCAACGCGCTGACGATCGACGTGGAAGACTACTTCCAGGTCTCGGCCTTCGCGCCCTACATCCGGCGTGACGAGTGGGATGCGCGCGAATGCCGGGTCGAGGCCAATGTCGACCGCATCCTGGCGCTGCTGGTGGCCAGCGGCACCCAGGCCACCTTCTTCACGCTGGGCTGGGTGGCCGAGCGCTACCCGCAAGTGGTGCGCCGCATCGTCGACGGCGGCCATGAGCTGGCCAGCCACGGCTACGGCCACCACCGTGCCAGCGACCTCAGCGAACCCGAGTTCTGGCAGGACGTCTCGCGCGCCAGGAAACTGCTGGAAGACCTCTCGGGCCGCGCCGTGCATGGCTACCGCGCGCCGAGCTTTTCCATCGGGCTGGGCAATCTCTGGGCCTTCGACACCCTGGTGCGCGCCGGCTATCGCTACAGCAGCAGCATCTACCCCATCCAGCACGACCACTACGGCACACCCGACGCGCCGCGTTTCGCCCACCGGCTGACCAACGGCCTGCTGGAAGTGCCCGTGACCACGCTGCGCGTGATGAACCGCAACCTGCCTTGCAGCGGCGGTGGCTACTTCAGGCTGCTGCCCTACGCGGTGTCGCGCTGGATGATCCGCCGCGTCAACCGCGAAGACCGCGAAGCGGCGGTTTTCTACTTCCACCCGTGGGAGATCGACACCGCGCAGCCGCGCATCTGCGGCATCGACGCCAGGACGCGCTTTCGGCACTACGTGAACATCCCGCGCATGGCATGCCGGCTGCAGGCGCTGCTGGGCGACTTCCGCTGGGGGCGCATGGACGACATCTTCCTGCGGCGCGCCGAGGTGCCGGAACCCTCCCCGGTCCGCCGCATTCTTACCCCCTCTCCCGCTGGCGGGAGAGGGCAGGGGTGAGGGTGGTGGTGTCCGCTGCAGCCTGCCCTCATCGCCACCCTCTCCCACGAGTGAGAGAGGGAGCAAGACGGCCGCTTGCCCTGAACGCCGCCGGCCGCTGAGGCAGCGCCATGCCCAGCATCCAGTGCCTTGCCGCGGGCGACAGTGGCCACGCCGCCGCCTGGGACGCCTTCGTCATGGCCTGCCCGCAGGCCACCTTCTTCCACCGCGCCGGCTGGCAGCGCATCCTCGAGCAGGTCTTCGGCCACCGCACGCACTACCTGTGCGCCGTCACCGACAACCGCATCACCGGCGTGCTGCCGCTGGCCCATGTGAAGAGCCTGCTGTTCGGCAACGCGCTGACCAGCCTGCCCTTTGCCGTCTACGGCGGTGTGGCGGCCAGCGACGAGGCCAGCGCCGCCGCGCTGGAAGCCGAAGCCTCGGCCCTGGCGCTACGGCTGGGCGTGCGGCACCTGGAACTTCGCCACCGCGAGCGCCGCCACCCCGACTGGCCGACGCAGGACCTGTACGTGACCTTCCGCAAGGCCATCCTGCCTGATGAAGAGGCCAACATGCTGGCCATCCCGCGCAAGCAGCGCGCGATGGTGCGCAAGGGCATCAAGAACGGGCTGCAGAGCGTGGTGGACGCGGGCGAGGACCGCTTCTTCCGCCTCTACGCCGACAACGTGCACCGCCACGGCACGCCGGCGCTGCCGCGGCGCTACTTCGCCGAGCTGCAGCGCGAATTCGGCAGTGATTGCGAGGTGCTCACCGTGAGCAGCGCCGAAGGCCGGCCGCTGTCCAGCGTGCTGGGTTTCTACTTCCGTGACGAAGTGCTGCCCTACTACGCCGGCGACGACGAGGCGGCGCGCGACCTGGCCGCCAACGACTTCAAATACTGGGAACTGATGCGGCGCAGCTGCGCCCGGGGCCTGAAGCTGTTCGACTACGGTCGCAGCAAGCAGGGCACGGGCCCGTATGCGTTCAAGAAAAACTGGGGTTTCGAGCCCACGCCGCTGCACTACGAGTACCAGCTCTACAAACGCGACGCCGTGCCCCAGAACAACCCAGCCAACGCCAAATACAAGCTGATGATCCAGGCCTGGCGCCGCCTGCCGCTGGGCGTGGCCAACTGGCTGGGCCCGCACATCGTGCGCAACCTGGGGTGACAGCCGCCGCCATGGCCAACCTCCTGTACCTGGTGCACCGCATGCCCTACCCGCCCGACAAGGGCGACAAGGTGCGTTCGTACCACCTGCTGCAGCACCTGGCCTCGCGGCACCGTGTCTTCGTGGGCACCTTCGTCGACGACCCGGAAGACGAAGCCCACATCGACACCCTGCGCGGCCTGTGCGCCGGCCTGCACGTGGCGCGGCTGCAGCCGCGGCGCGCGCGCCTGGCCAGCCTGGCCGGGCTGCTGACGGGCAATGCGCTCACGCTGCACTACTACCGCAACGCCGGCCTGCGCCGCTGGGTGGCGCAGACCGTGCAGCGCGAGAACATCGCCGCGGCCGTGGTGTTCTCGTCGTCGATGGCGCCCTACGCCCAGGCCCACCCAGAGCTGCCGATGCTGGTGGACTTCGTCGACGTCGACTCGGCCAAGTGGGCCGAATACGCGCCGCGCCACCGCTGGCCGCTGTCGTGGCTGTACGGGCGTGAAGGGCGGCGCCTGCTGGCCTGCGAGCGCGCCGTGGCCGCGCAGGCGCAGCGCAGCTTCTTCGCCACCGGGAAGGAGACCGCGCTGTTCCGCCAGCTGGCGCCCGAATGCGCCGGCCGCGTCGAAGCCATGGGCAACGGCGTGGACACCGACTTCTTCAGGCCCGACGCGGCACGCACCTCACCCTTCCAGCCGGGCGAGCTGCCGCTGGTCTTCACCGGCGCCATGGACTACTGGCCCAACGTCGACGCCGTGGCCTGGTTCGCTGCCGAGGTGCTGCCGCGCCTGCGCGAGAAGAGGCCGCAGCTGCGTTTCCACATCGTCGGCCGTTCGCCCACCGCAGCCGTGCGCGCGCTGGCCGCCGACCCCAACGCCGGCATCGTCGTCACCGGCACCGTGCCCGACGTGCGGCCCTACCTGCAGCACGCCGCCGTGGTGGTGGCGCCGCTGCGGCTGGCGCGCGGCATCCAGAACAAGATCCTGGAAGCCATGGCCATGGGCCGCCCGGTGGTGGCGGCCACTCCCTGCGTGGAAGCGCTCACGGCCGAAGCCGGCCGTGAGATCCTGGACGCCGGCACCGCCGACGAATACGTGCGCTGCATCGACCTGCTGCTGCAGGCCCCCGACCGCGCCGCCGCCATCGGCAACGCCGGCCGGCTGCACGTGCAGCACAGCTACACCTGGGCCGCCCATCTGGCCGTGCTGGACAGCCACCTGGCCGACCTGCGTCCCCACCCACCCAATCCGGTAGCCGCGTGCGCACTGCACCAGGAGCCCGCCGCATGAGCCCGCCAGGCCGTCCCAAGGGCTCATACCGAAGTGCATAGCACGAAGGCTTCCTCATGAGTGCCATCCTCGCCCCCACTATGACCCCCTCACCCTGGCGCACTGCACTCCCGGTGTTTGCGCTGCTGCTGGCGGCCATCCTGCTGCTGTACCGCGACATGGGCATGGCCATGGTTCAGGTCTGGCTGAGCTCCGACACCTTCGCGCACGGCATGCTGGTGCCGCCCATCAGCCTGTGGCTGGTGTGGCGTCAACGCCAGCGGCTGGCGGCGATCACGCCCCGTGCGCAGCCGGCGGTGCTGCTGCTGCTGCTGGCAGCCGCCGCGGTGTGGCTGTTGGCCGACCTGATGGTGGTCAACGCTGCCGGGCAGTTTGCGCTGGTGGGGCTGGTGGTGCTGGCCGTGCCGGCAGTGCTGGGCGTGGAGGTGGCGCGTGTCATCCTCTTCCCGCTGCTGTTCCTGTTCTTCGCCGTGCCCTTCGGCGAGTTCATGCTGCCCACGCTGATGCAGTGGACGGCCGACTTCGTGGTGCTCGCGCTGCGGTACAGCGGCATACCGGTGTACCGCGAGGGCCTGCAGTTCATCATTCCATCGGGCAGCTGGTCGGTGGTGGAGGAATGCAGCGGCGTGCGCTACCTCATTGCGTCGTTCATGGTCGGTGCCCTGTTCGCCTACCTGAACTACCGATCGTGGCAGCGGCGCGCGGTGTTCATGGCCGTGGCGCTGGCGGTGCCCCTGGTCGCCAACTGGTTGCGGGCCTACATCATCGTCATGCTGGGCCACCTCTCCGGCAACAAGATCGCCGCCGGTGTCGACCACATCATCTACGGCTGGGTGTTCTTCGGCATCGTCATCATGATCATGTTCATGATCGGCTCGCGCTGGTCCCAGCCCGACGCGGCGCCTGCTGCTGCAGGTGCCGCAGGCAGCGCGGCCGGGCCCGACACGGA
>JACZKT010000235.1 GCA_014859905.1 Rubrivivax sp. | reverse complement strand
ACCTCCAGCAGGCCCAACAACGAGATTTCGGGTGCGCTGAGAACCCGCGCCGCGGCCACGGCCATCAGGCAGGGAATGGCCAACTGCACCACGCCCAGCAAGGCCAGCAAGGACAGGTCATGGGCCGAGGCGGCGAAGGGCAGCGCCAGCGGCAGCGTCAGCAATGCCGACAACAGCGCGCCCAGCAGGACCGCAGGCAGCATGTCGGCGCCGCCGCCTGCGCGGCCCTTCAGGTGCTGCAGCAGCGTCCAGTTCACGGCAGCGGCCACCGGCACGGCCAGCGCCACCAGCGTGCCCAGCACATGCTGGGCGCCGCCGCCGCGGACCTCGCTGCCATACATCCAGGCGATGCCGGCGCCGGCCATCAGCACCGCGCCCCAGGTGCGCCGGGCCAGCCGGTGGCCCAGGGCAGCACGGGCCAGCAGCGCCGTGAGCAGGGGCGCGACCGACATCGTCACCAGCACGTTGGCCACCGTGGTGAGCGTCAGCGCCAACATGAAGGCGGTGTACATCACGCACCAGCACAGCCCCGACAGCCACAGTGCGCGGCCGCCGCCGCGCAGCGACTGCCACAGCACGGCCGGGCGGCGCAGCCACGACAACAGCAGCACCAGCGCCAGCGCGTTGAAGCCGCTGCGCCAGAACGTGACCTCGAAGCTGCGCGCGGCCTCCAGGTGGCGCGTCACGACGCCGGCAATGCTCCACATCAGCGCGGCCAGCACCATCAGCCACACGGCACGGCGGTGTGTCACGGGGCTCACGACGGGGCGTCTGGCATGGGCGTGAAATGTAACCGTGCTCGTCGTCGGAACCGGAACCGTGCTGGCGAATGACGCTTACCATACAGAAATGGTCAGCTTTGTAACGAACGGCATCGAGTTGCGTCTCCCACGCCTGCGTCGGGCCCTGGCCGGGCTGCTGAGCACGCTGACCGCTGTACTGGCCACGGCCGCGCAGGAGGTGCCGACGCAGCGCTTGACGTTGCTCGAGGGCGACGCGATTGTCGTTGACGGCGCGCGCGTCATGGCCGCTGCAGCCGGACTGGTATTGAAGCCCTGGTCCATCGTCGAAACCCAGGCCGGCAGCCGGCTGGTGCGCATCGAATTCGCCGACGGCAGCATGGCCGACCTTGGGCCCCAGACGCGGGTCATGGTGGCACCGCGTGGGTTCCCGGCGCGCGAGGGCAAGCCGCCGGCCCTCTACCTGCTGGCCGGCTGGGTCAAGCAGACCTCTGCTCCCGGTTCGCCGGCCGCGGGCCTGGCGACCCCGGCGCTGGACCTGCTGCCGTTCACCGGTGCCGTCGTCGTCCACGCGACGCCACAGGCCCAGCGCGTGTTCGTCGAGGCCGGCCGCACGCAACTGGTCGAACGGCGCCGCGGCGGCACGCGTGCGGCGCTGGCCAACGGCGAGATGTATGCCGCGGAACCGGGGACAGGCGGCGCGGTGACGCCGCGGCCGAGCTCTGACTTCGTCGCCGCGATGCCGCGCATGTTCCGCGAACGCATCCCCAGCCAGGCCGCGCGTTTCAAGGATGCGACCGTCGACGCGGCCGCCTTGCCCTCGCCAAGCTACGCCAGCTTGCGCGACTGGCTCGTCGCCGAGCCGCTGATCAGACGTGACTTTCCGCGCCGCTTCGGCGCACTCGCCCGCCAGGGGGCGTTCCGCAGTGCACTCGAGGCCGGGCTGGCGCAGCACCCCGAGTGGACGCCGGTGTTGTACCCTCCCCCGCCGCCACCCAAGCCGCCATGAACCGCCTCAGGAGTGCCCGATGAAGTTGCTGGTGAAATTCAACTTGATGTTCCTGCTCGTCATGGCACTTGGCCTGGCCGTCAGCGGCTGGATCAGCCGCAGCCTGCTGCAAGCCAATGCCCAGGAGGAGGTGCTCAACCAGGCGCGGCTGCTGATGGAGAAGGCGAACGCCGTGCGCGGCTACACCTCCGGCCAGATCACCAAGCTGCTTGAAACGCAGATGAAGTACGAGTTCCTGCCGCAGTCGGTGCCCAGCTATTCGGCGGTCGAGGTGCTGACGACGCTGCAAAAGAAATACCCCGATTTTGCGTACAAGGAGGCGACGCTGAATCCGACCAACCCGCGTGACCGCGCGGTCGACTGGGAGGTCGATGTCGTCAACCAGTTCCGCGGCAATGCCACGATGATCGAGAGCATCGGCCAGCGGGTCTCGGCCACGGGGCCGTCGCTGTTCATTGCGCGGCCGCTGCGCATCACCAACCCGACCTGCCTGCAATGCCACAGCAGCGTGGACGCGGCGCCCAAGACCATGATCGATCGCTACGGCCCCAACAACGGCTTCGGCTGGCAGCTCAACGAGGTCATCGGCGCGCAGATCATCTCGGTGCCCATGTCGCTGCCGCTGCAGCGTGCGGATGAGTCGTTCAAGGTCTTCATGGCCTCGCAAGTGGCGGTTTTCCTGGCCGTCGGCGTGGCACTGAACCTGATGGTCTGGTTGCTCATCGTGCGGCCGGTGACGCGCCTGTCCTCGCTGGCCGACCGCGTCAGCCAGGGCGACCTCGACGCACCGGAGTTCGAGACCGGCAGCAAGGACGAGATCGGCACGCTCGCCGCCTCCTTCACGCGCATGCGCACCAGCGTCGTGCAGGCGATGCGCATGCTGGACAGCTGACGCTCCTCGATGGCAGCCGTGGTGGCTACGCCGCAGTCCCTGGGCAAGTACCGCATCTCCGAGGTGCTGGGTGAAGGCGCCATGGGCGTCGTCTACAAGGGCTTCGACCCCGGCATCCAGCGCACGGTAGCGCTGAAGACGGTGCGCCGGCAATTGCTGGAGAGCACCGAATTAGGTGTCTCGATGGCGGCGCGCTTTCGCAACGAAGCGCAAGCCGCGGGGCGTCTTTCGCACCCGGGCATCGTCGCCGTCTACGACTATGGCGAGGACGGCGACGTGGCCTACATCGCGATGGAGTTCGTCGAGGGCAACTCGCTGGCGCACTACCTCGCCGACAAGGTGCGTTTCAGCGACGCCGACATTGCCAGCGTGGTGTCGCAACTGCTCGAAGCGCTGGAGCACGCGCACAGCCACGGCGTGTGGCACCGCGACATCAAGCCTGCCAACATCATCATGACGCGCAGCGGCCGCATCAAGGTGGCCGACTTCGGCATCGCGCGCATCGAATCGGCCGGCTTGACGATGGTCGGCAGCATGATCGGCACGCCGAGCTACATGGCGCCGGAGCAGTTCCTGGGCCTGGACATCGACCGCCGCGTCGACATCTACGGCGCCGGCGTGCTGCTGTACCAGCTGCTGGTCGGCCGCGCGCCCTTCACCGGCAGCACCGAGTCGCTGATGTATCGCGTGGTGCACGAAGCCCCGGTGCTGCCGTCGGCGGTGCCGGGCTACGAGCGCGGCGCCCGCTACGACGCGGTGGTGGCCACTGCACTGGCCAAGGACCCGAAACAGCGCTTTGCCGGCGCCACGGAGTTCCGCCAGGCCCTGCTGGCCGCCACCGGCCAGGCGGTGGCGCCCCAGGTGTCCGACGAGACCATCGTCGCGGTGGCGGCACGCCAGCCGGTGACGCCCGTGGCCTCGGGCACCGCCGGCAGCGCCAGCAGTGCAGGCAGCATGGACAAGACGGCGCTGACACGTTGGGACGACAAGGTGCTGGCGCAGGTGGAGACGACACTGGCACGCCACGTCGGGCCGGTGGCGGCGGTGATGGTGCGGCGCACTGCTCGCAGCTGCGAAGACCTGCCCACGCTGCTGGCGCGGTTGGCCGAGCACGTGACGAACCCGGGCGCCAAGGCAGCCTTCCTGCAGCAGACGACGCAGCAGTCCGCCACGACGGGCGGCACATATCGAGTGGCGACAGGCTCGGCTGCAGCATCGGCAGCCGGTGCTGCGGCAGCAGCGCCGATCGACGACGCCACCTTGGCCCAGGCGACGAAGCTGCTCGCGCAGCACATCGGGCCGATCGCCAGCGTGCTGGTCAAGCGGTCGGCGGCGCGTGCGCCGGACCGGCTGGCCTTCTTCGGCGCCCTCACCGACGCCGTGCCGGACGCCGCGGCGCGCGAGCAACTGCGCGCCGCGCTGGCGCGGCTGGCCTGACAGCCTGAAACGGTCCGAGCGGCCTCAGCCGCCGTCGCGGCTGGCCCGCTTGCGGTCGTGTTCCTTGAGGTGGCGCTTGCGCACCCGGATGCTCCTGGGCGTGATCTCGACCAGCTCGTCGTCGTCGATGAACTCCACCGCGTATTCCAGGCTGAGGTCGATCGGTGGCGTGACCTTGATCGCGTCTTCCTTGCCGCTGACGCGGAAGTTGGTCAGCTGCTTGGTGCGCGTGGCGTTCACCACCAGGTCGTTGTCGCGGCTGTGGATGCCGACGATCATGCCTTCGTAGACCGGGTCGCCGGCCTTCACGAACATGCGGCCGCGGTCGTCGAGCTTGCCTAGCGCGTAGGTGAAGATCTCGCCCTCGTCCATGCTGATCAGCACGCCGTTCTTGCGGCCGGCGATCTCGCCCTTGTAGAGCTCGTAGCCGTCGAAGATGTTGCTGATGAGACCGGTGCCGCGAGTCAGGTTCATGAACTCGTTGCTGAAGCCGATCAGCCCGCGCGCCGGGATCCGGTACTCCAGCCGCACGCGGCCGCGGCCGTCGGTTTCCATGTTCACCAGTTCGGCCTTGCGCTCGCCCAGCGCCTGCATGACGCCGCCCTGGTGCTGGTCCTCGATGTCCACCGTGACCAGCTCGATCGGCTCGTGGCGCTCCGGGCCCTTGGGGCCCATGACCTCGTGGAACACGACGCGCGGCTTGCTCACCGCGAGCTCGTAGCCTTCGCGGCGCATGTTCTCCAGCAGGATCGTCAGGTGCAGCTCGCCGCGGCCCGAGACCTCGAAGATGCCGTCCTCTTCGGACTCCTTGACCTTCAGCGCCACGTTGCTCTGCAGTTCCTTCTGCAGCCGGTCCCAGATCTGGCGGCTGGTGACGAACTTGCCCTCGCGGCCGGCCAGCGGGCTGTTGTTGACGCAGAAGTTCATCGTCAGCGTCGGCTCGTCCACCTTCAGCATCGGCAGCGGTTGCGGGTCGTCGATGCTGGTCAGGGTGACGCCGATGCCGATGTCGGGAATGCCGTTGATGAGCACGATGTCGCCCGGCCCGGCCTCGGTGGCGGGCACACGCTCCAGGCCCTCGAAGGTCAGCACCTGGTTGACGCGGCCCTTCCAGGACTTGCCGTCGGGGCCCTCCATCACCAGCACGTCCATCATCGGCCTGAGCGTGCCGGCGTTGATGCGGCCGACGCCGATGCGGCCGACGAAGGTGGAGTAGTCCAGCGACGAGATCTGCAGCTGCAGCGGCGCGTCGGGGTCGCCCTCGTGGGCGGGCACGTGGCTGAGGATGGTGTCGAACAGCGGCGTCATGTCGCTGCCCCAGGCCTCGCCGGACTTGCCTTCGGTGAGCGAGGCCCAGCCGTTCAGTCCCGAGGCGTAGACGACCGGGAAGTCGAGCTGTTCCTCGGTGGCGCCGAGCTTGTCGAAGAGGTCGAAGGCGGCGTTGATCACGTAGTCGGGCCGCGAGCCGGGCTTGTCGACCTTGTTCACCACGACGATGGGCTTGAGGCCCAGCGCCAGCGCCTTGCGGGTGACGAAACGGGTCTGCGGCATCGGCCCTTCCTGGGCGTCGATCAGCAGCACGACGCCGTCGACCATCGACAGCGCGCGTTCGACCTCACCGCCGAAGTCGGCGTGGCCCGGCGTGTCGACGATGTTGATGTGCGTGCCCTGCCAGGTCACGGCGCAGTTCTTGGCCAGGATCGTGATGCCGCGCTCGCGTTCGATGTCGTTGCTGTCCATCACGCGCTCGGCGATCTTCTCGTTCTCGCGGAAGGTGCCGCTCTGGCGCAGCAGCATGTCCACCAGCGTGGTCTTGCCGTGGTCGACGTGGGCGATGATGGCAACGTTGCGGATCTGCTTGTTCATGGATCGTCAGGCCTGCGAGGCCTGCACTTCGAGGGGACTCAGGAGCCGGTCGGCGATCAGTTCGCCGGCGGTGATGTGGGCGGTGCCCAGGAAAGCGGGTGTTTCGGTGCACCTGCCCAACGA
>JACZKT010000234.1 GCA_014859905.1 Rubrivivax sp. | reverse complement strand
GCGCCAGCGCGTCGCCATCGCGCGCGCGCTGGTCACGCAACCGGCCTGCGTGCTGGCCGACGAACCCACCGGCAACCTGGACCGCAGCACCGCCGACACCGTGTTCGAACTGATGCTGGCGCTGGCGCGCGAACACGGCACCGCCTTCGTCGTCGTCACCCACGACGAGACGCTGGCGCGGCGCTGCGCACGCACGCTGCGGCTTGAGCGGTGACGGCAGGGACATAGACCGCTGTCGGCCGCCGCTTCGGCCCTGCTGCGGGACAATCCCCGCATGCACCTGATCAACGCCGACCTGCACTGCCACAGCCACGTTTCCGACGGCACGCTGGCGCCCGAAGCGCTGGCCGAGCGGGCCCATGCCCGCGGCGTGCAACTGTGGTCACTGACCGACCACGACGAAGTCGGCGGCCAGCGTCGCGCCCGTGATGCCGCGCTGGCACTCGGCATGGACTACCTCACCGGCACCGAAATCTCGGTCAGCTTCGCCGGCGAAACGGTGCACATCGTCGGCCTGGGCTTCGACGCCGACGATGCCGCGCTGCAGGCCGGCCTGGCGGCCACGCGCAGCGGCCGCCGTGAACGCGCACGCGAGATGGCGGCCGGGCTGGCGCAGGTGGGCATCACGGGCGCCTTCGAAGGCGCGCTGCGCTACGTCGGCAACCCCGACCTCATCTCGCGCACCCACTTCGCGCGCTTCCTGGTCGAAAGCGGCGTCTGCCCCGACACCCATTCGGTGTTCCGCCGCTACCTCACGCCAGGCAACCCCGGCTACGTGCCGCACCAGTGGGCCGGGCTGGGCGCGGCCGTGCGCTGGATACGCGAGGCCGGCGGCGTGGCCGTCATCGCCCACCCGGGGCGCTACCGCTTCACGCCGACCGAGGAGTACGCGCTGATCACCGAGTTCATCGCCCACGGCGGGCAAGGCATGGAGGTCGTCACCGGCAGCCACAGCGCCGCCGAGCAGATCCGCTACACGGACACGGCGCTCGAATTCGGCCTCCTGGCCTCGCGCGGCAGCGACTTCCATTCGCCGCACGAGAGCCATACCGAACTCGGCTCGCTGCCCGACCTGCCGGGGCGCCTGACGCCGGTCTGGGGCGCGCTGCAGCACCGCATCCAGCGCGCCCGCAAGCGGCCGCTCGCAGCCGTTTCATGCACATCGGCTCCGTGATAACCTGAAATGGCATAGAATCACCGGCTGGCTTGCAAGTGAAGCCTTCCGTTCATCCCCTCTGACCTTCGTCGCTTCGCGCGCTCGACACTCGAGCCCGGGGCAGCATCCCTCGGGTCGGCGGCGATGCCGTCGCCATGATCCGATGAGCCTGCAGCGTTCTGTTGCAAGGCGCTCCCGTATTGCTGCGACCTGACCCTGCGGTGCCCAAGACGGGCGCCGCCGGCCGGCCTTTGCCGGCTGCATGAGCGAAAGACGACGATGAGTTTCGACACCCTGAACCTGCACGAGGCGCTGATCCGTGCCGTGAAGACCGCCGGCTATACGGCACCCACCGAAGTGCAGACGCTGGCCATCCCGCCGGCCATGGCAGGCCGCGACCTGATGGTCAGCAGCAACACCGGCAGCGGCAAGACGGCCAGCTTCGTGCTGCCGGCGCTGACGCGCGTGCTGGCCTCGCGCAGCCAGCCGCGCCCGCCGCGCGGCGTGATGCAAGGCCCGCGCATCCTGGTGCTGACACCGACGCGTGAACTCGCGATGCAGGTCGCCAAGGCGACCATGGACTACGGCCGCTTCGTGCCGGGCCTGAGCGTGGCCACCGTGGTCGGCGGCGTGCCCTACGGCCTGCAGCTCAAGCAGCTGCGCGGTCCGCTGGACATCCTGATCGCCACCCCGGGCCGCCTGATCGACCACCTCGAATCGGGCAAGGCCGTGCTCGGCAATATCGAGATGCTGGTGCTCGACGAAGCCGACCGCATGCTCGACATGGGTTTCATCGACCCCATCCACCACATCGCCGCCGCCACGCCCAAGGCGCGCCAGACGGTGATGTACAGCGCCACCTTCGGCGGCCATGTCGGCCGCCTGGCCGAGGATCTGCTGCGCACGCCGCAGCGCATCGAGGTCAGCTCGCAGACCGAGGCGCATGCCGACATCGAACAGCGGCTGCACTGGGCCGACGACTTCCAGCACAAGAACGCGCTGCTCGACCACATCCTGACCGAGCGCAGCGTCGAGCAGGCGCTGGTCTTCACCAGCACGCAGCGTGACGCCGACTGGCTGGCCGAGCGCCTGGGCGAGATGGGCCACAGCGTGGCCGCATTGCACGGCGGCATGCCGCAGGGCCGGCGCAACCGCGTGCTGCAGGGCCTGCGCAGCAAGCACCTGCGCGTGCTGGTGGCCACCGACGTGGCCGCGCGCGGCCTCGACGTGCCGAGCATCAGCCACGTCATCAACTTCGGCCTGCCGATGAAGGAAGAGGACTACGTGCACCGCATCGGCAGAACGGGACGCGCGGGTCGCGCCGGCCTGGCGGTGACGCTGGCCGAACGCCGCGACAGCGGCATGATCCACCGCATCCAGCGCTACACCACGCAGCGCATCGCGCCGACCACCATCGTCGGCCTGGAGCCCAAGCGCGTGGAACCGAAACCGGCAGCGCCGATGGGCCAACGCCCGGCCGGCAAATCCTTCGGCCCGCGGCCGAGCGGCCGCCCGGCGTTCAAGCCGGCAGGCAAGACCTTCAGCAAGCCCGGCGCGCGGCCGCGCTGATCAGGCACGGCCGCAAGGCCGTACCCCGAAGACAGGGCCGCCCGGGCAACCGGGCGGCCCTTTTTTCATCGCTCGAGCCTGGCCCGCCAGCGTCCGAGACACTGCCGGCCCGAACGCACGCCGGTCAGAAGCTCACCCTCATGCCGACCGAAAGGGCCCGCCCCGGCAAAGGCGCGAGCGGCCGCACGGTGCCGGTGCTGCTGGCGCTGTAGGCCCGCGTATCGCCCACGTTGAGCAGCTTCGCGTACAGCAGCGCGTCCCTCGCCCCGAGGCCCAGCGTATAGCTGGCCGAAAGGTTGATCAGCGTCCAGCCGTCGGTGGCCACGTCGGTGCTCGGCACGCGCGACTGATCGCTGGCGTGCTGCATCTCCGCGCGCACCGTCCACGCACCCTGTGCCAGTGTCAGGCCGAGCGTCGTGCGCTGCGGCGCCAACCTGGGCAGCGGCTCCTTGCTGTCCTGGTCGGTGCCGCGGACCATGTCGAAGCGGGCGTCGAGATCCAGGCTGCGCGGACCTTCCAGCACGCGCCACACGCCTTCGGCCTCCAGGCCGTAGAGCTTGGCACGCACGCCGCTGAAGGCGTAGATGGGAAAGCTGTCGCCCTTGTCGTCCACGAAGTCGGGTTCGCCCGTGGCCTTCAGCAGGATGTAGTTGGAAAAGCGGCTCGCGAAGACACCCACCTTGACCTTGCCGGCGCCCTGCCGCCAGGCCAGGGCCAGGTCGAGGTTGCGGCCCTTTTCCAGCGCCTGCTGCGCATCGCCTCGCTCGAAGGTGCCGGTGGCTGCATGCACGCCGTTGGCATAGAGCTCGTAGCTGGTCGGCGCACGTTCCGTGTAGGACGCATTGGCCGAGAGTTGCCAGTGCCGGCTGACATTCATCACTGCGCCCAGCGAAGCGCTGGCGGGCGTGAACTTGCGCTCCTGCGCCGGACCGAATTGCGGCTCGCCGGGGTCGGCGTCGCCTGCTGAGCGCACGCTCACCTGCTCGGCGCGCAGGCCGCCACTGACGGATCCGCCGTCGCCCCAGGACCAGCGTTCCAGCAGGAACGCTGCCTGCTGCCGCGTGCGCGTCGAAGGCACGAAGGCCTCTTCTCCCAGGGCCGAGAAATTCGACGACTCGTATTGCAGCCCGAAGCTGCCGTCGAGTTGGCCGCCCCCCAGCGGCAGCGCCCGGTGCACGGCTTCCAGCCGCGCGTTGGTGCCGTCGTTCTTGAACGTGGTGCCCACGGCGCCGTTGCCTTCGATCTCCTGGTGCCGGTAGTCGGTGCTGGCGCCTTGGGCCCGCAGCGCCGTGAAGAAACCGCTGCGCGGGCGCACTTCACCGGCCAGCGCGAATTTGTCGCGCCGCATCCGGATGGTGATGTCGTCCTCGGCCACGATGCCGTAGTCGTTGCGGTAGGTGTCGACGCTGGCGCCCACGTAGCCGCCGTTCCAGACGAAGGACGCGCCAAGCGCGCCGCCGTCGGCCTGGCTGGCGGAGTTGGCGACGAAGTCGCGGCGCTCGGTGCTGCCGTCTTTCAATGGACGGTCGAAGTCGGGCACGCTCAGGTCGCCGGTGCGGCGCCAGAAGGCGTCGGCGTGGAAGGCCAGGCCGCCGCCGCCGGCCTCCACCAGCGCAGATGCCCCGCGCTCGCTGGCGGCACCGCCCAGGCGACCCTCCAGCGCGCCGGAGACGGCTTCGATGGCTTCGCGCGGAATGCGGTTGTCGATGGCATTGACCACGCCACCCACCGCGCTGCCGCCGTACAACAGCGCGGCCGGGCCGCGCAGCACCTCCACGAGTTCGACCACCAGCGGGTCGATCGGCACGGCATGGTCGAAGCTCAGGCTGGAGGCGTCGAGCGACGCGCCGGCATTGCTGAGCACGCGGATACGGTCGCCGTCCTGGCCGCGAATCACCGGCCGGTTGGCATTGGGGCCGAAGTTGGTGGACGACACGCCGGGCAAGCCGTCGAGCGTATCGCCGAGCGTGCTGCCTCGGCGCAGCACGAGATCTTTGCCCGAGAGCGCGCTGGACGGCGTGGCCAGGTCGCTGGCGCCGAGCGGGTTGCCGGTGACGATGACGGAAGGTGGCGCGGGTTGCGCCCACACGGGGGCGGACGCGGCCAGCGTGGCCGCGATCAGGGATGGCTTCATGAAAAGGTCCTTGCCGGCCCCTTGAAGAGGGGGCCGGAAACATGCAACAGAGGTTCGGCGGCCGTGCCGCCGGGAGGCTGGGGAGTCCTCAGGCCCGGGGCGGGCCGCGCGCCTCATAGGCCCGCAGCGCGGGCCCTGTGTCCGCCGACTGGGCGGGTGAGGCGAAGAACCACTGCGACGGCGGCACATCCGGCGCCGGCGCCGGCTCCGCGCCAGGTGCCTGTGCGCCGAGCAAGGCGTCGAAGAGCTCGCAGGCCGGCGATCCCGCGGGGTGGCCCCAGCCGTCTTCGGCGTGATCGGCGTTATCGGCGTGGCCGGGGTGAACGGCGTTGTCGGCGCCCGCCAGAACCGCGGCATGGGCGTGCCACGGCCCGTGCGCAATGGCATGAGCCAAAGCCTGCCACTGGCCCAGCAGCAATGCCAGCAAGGCCACGCCGACAATGCGGCGCGCGGCAGTGGGGCGGCGGAGCGCTCGCATGGGCAGTTGCTCTATCGAAGCGGCTTGGTTGCCGAGCGCCTTGGGTGGCAGGGTCGTGGATCATGCCACTGCCGGCGGGCCATGCCACGGCCAAGCGCCGCGGCGTGATGGCGCGCGCGCCCAACCGACCCCTTGCCCGCAGTGGGAGCGAGACGGCAAGACAGCGAGCCTGCACTCCGCCCTCTCCCGCTCGCGGGAGAGGGCCGGGGGCGAGCCGGGGGTTTCGCGCCGAACTCGGCGCGCCCGGCGAGCGGCATCGGCGTGCAAGCCGATGCCGCTCGC
>JACZKT010000021.1 GCA_014859905.1 Rubrivivax sp. | reverse complement strand
TGCCGAGCTTGTCGCGGGTGTCCTCGATGTCCAGGTTGCGCATCGTGAGCTGGCCGATGCGGTCGGCGGGCGTGAAGGCGCCGGCGCCCTTTTCCATCGTCAGCCGCTCGGGGTGATAGGTGAGATTCGGGCTCGTCGTGTCGAGCAGAGACCAGTCGTTGCCGCGGCGCAGTTCCAGCGTCACCTCGCCGGTGATGGCGCGCGCCACCCAGCGCTGCGCCGTTTCGCGCAGCATCAGGCATTGCGGGTCGAACCAGCGCCCCTGGTAAAGCAGACGGCCGAGGCGGCGGCCTCCTGCGCGGTACTGTTCTATCGTGTCCTCGTTGTGGATGCCGGTGACCAGCCGCTCGTAGGCGATGTGCAGCAGCGCCATGCCCGGCGCTTCGTAGATGCCGCGACTCTTGGCTTCGATGATGCGGTTCTCGATCTGGTCGCACATGCCCAGGCCGTGGCGGCCGCCGATGCGGTTGGCTTCCTCGAACAGCGCCACCGCACTCGCGAAGGTGATGCCGTTCAGTGCCACCGGCACGCCTTCGTCGAAGCGCACGCTCACCGTCTCGGGCTTGACGGTCACGTCCTCGCGCCAGAAGGCCACGCCCATGATCGGGTTGACGATGGCGATGCCCTTGTCCAGGAACTCCAGGTCCTTGGCCTCGTGGGTGGCGCCGAGCATGTTGCTGTCGGTGCTGTAGGCCTTCTCGGTGCTCATCTTGTAGTCGAAGCCGTGCGCGACGAGGTACTCGCTCATCTCCTTGCGGCCGCCGAGCTCGTCGATGAAGGCCTGGTCCAGCCACGGCTTGTAGATGCGCAAGGCCGGGTTGGCGAGCAGGCCGTAGCGGTAGAAGCGCTCGATGTCGTTGCCCTTGTAGGTGCTGCCGTCGCCCCAGATGTTGACGCCGTCCTCGCGCATCGCCACCACCAGCGCCGTTCCGGTGACGGCGCGGCCCAGCGGCGTGGTGTTGAAGTAGGTGGCGCCACCCGTGGAGATGTGGAAGGCGCTGCACTGGATGGCGGCGATGCCCTCGGCCACCAGCTGCGCGCGGCAGTCGACCAGGCGCGCGATGTCGGCGCCGTAGGCCAGCGCCTTGCGCGGGATCTCTTCGTAGTCGCTCTCGTCGGGCTGGCCCAGGTTGGCGGTGTAGGCGCAGGGGATGGCGCCCTTGGCGCGCATCCAGTGCACGGCGGCGCTGGTGTCCAGGCCGCCGGAAAAGGCGATGCCGACACGTTCGCCGGCGGGCAGGTCTTGGAGGATGTGGGTCACGGTGGTGGACTCTTAGAGGGGCTCCTGAGCCTGTGATTGTCGCAAGCTTGGCGACCGGTGCACTCGGTCGGCCGGCCCCATGGATACGCGGCCGCGTCCCCACAGACGTTCGGCGCCGCCGAAGGCCCATTGCACCACCAGCGCCAGCACCGCTGCCGGCAAGGCGCCGGCCGGGGCTGGCTGAGCGGGCTCGGGGGGAGGGGGCAGGTCGGCAAAGCGGTGTAGCGGCCCCGTGAGGTCGCCACCGAACGCCGGGTGTCAGCTGCCAAGATCCTTCACAAATCACCGCGCTGTTCTTGCCGCACTGTGTGACCGCGTGACTTGCTCTGCCGGTGGCGTAATGCGCAATGGCATTGGCTGTGGATTGGGTCTTTTGATCTGACCGTGGTGGGAGGCGGTGGGCATGTGGGCGAAGGCGCGGGCGGTGGGCAGCGCCCTGGGCCCGCTGGCTGCGCTGGGGCCCGGCGCCGCGTGTCCTTGCCGGTGGGCGACCCTGTGCTGGCCATCGGCTCGCCGTTCGGCTTCGAGCAGACAGCCACACAAGGCATCGTCAGCGCCAAGGGCCGCTCGCTGCCGGGCGACACGGCGGTGCCTTTCATCCAGACCGATGCTGCCGTGAACCCGGGCAGCTCGGGCGGCCCGCTGCTCGACGCCAGCGGTGCCGTGGTCGGCATCCATGCGCAGATCTATGCGCGGTCGGGCGGCTACCAGGGGCTGGCCGTCGCCATCGCGATCACCGTGGCGCTGAAGGTCAAGGACCAGATCGTGGCCACCGGCAGGGTGGCCCACGCCCGCTTGGGCGTGAACATCCAGGACCTGAACCAGGCCCTGGCCGAATCCTTCAGCCTTGCGCGGCCCGAAGGCGCACTGGTGGCCAGCGTGGCGCCGGGCAGCGCGGCGGCGGCGGTCGGCCTCAAGGCGGGCGACGTGGTCACCGAAGTGGACTGCGAACCGATCCGGCGTGCAGCCGACCTCGGCAGCCGCATCGGGCCGGCCACGCCGGGCGACAGCGTGCGGCTGAAGGTGTGGCGCGACGGCGCCCCCCGCGAACTGACGGCACGCTGGGCCGTGCCGAAGACGGCGTGCCGGGCCGGGCGCCACTGCCCTTGCAGGCCGAGCAAGCCATGGTCGGGCATGACGCCGATGTACGGCAGGCTGATGTGCGCGGTGAAACTGGTGCTGAGCCAGCGCGACATAGTTCGGAAAGGCCTTGCCGCCCAGGCTGATGCCTTCGGTCGCGGGAACGATCACCGGCCTGCCGCCGCGCAATGTGGCGGCCGCCGAGTTGGAGGTGCCCAGATCGATGCGATGCTTGTCATGAGGCTGCTCTCCGCAGTGAGCCGAAGCGAAGAACGATCCGTGACTCCGCATCGGGCTGCACATCGAGCTGTCAGTGCGTGCAGCGCGAAAGCCGCTCGCTTGCGCACGTTCAATCGATGGCTCGGAAGGCGGCACAGGGCTCGCTCCTGGCAGGGGACTCGGGGGCTCGCGGGGCTTCGGGGCGGATCCGGCAGGCGGTGCCGATGTCGCGCTCGAGCGCCTGAAGCGTCGTCTGCGCCGGTTGGCGATCAGGCCATGACATGGGCCGGCGATCGTTCCGGCTTGACGGCCGTCAACCGCGTCGACCGCGCGCTGCCTAGCATCGACCCGGCGTTGCCGCCCGACCCTCGCCCAGTAGCCCAGACCACGATGCTCTGTCCCCAATTGCCGGCCTTGGGGCCGACCCCTGCCGGCGTCACACTCGCCACCGAGACCTGGTGATGACCGCACGCTCGTTGACACCACAACAGCTCGCCGCGCATTGCGATGCGGCCACGCTGCTGAACGAGCCTGAAGGCAGCGAACCCGCTGGCCCGAAGCAGGCCGACATCGTCGGGCAGACGCGGGCCTTCGACGCCGTGCGCTTCGGCATCGCGATGACCCATCCCGGCTACCACCTCTTCGTGATGGGGCCGGCCGGGTCGGGCAAGCGCAGCCTGGTGCGCAGCGCGATCGCAGCGCATGTGGCGCACGACGGCATCCGCCGCAGCGACTGGGTCTACGTCCACAACTTCGAGAAGCCGCACCAGCCGATCGCGCTGCAATTGGCCGCGAGCGGGGGCGCCAGGCTGCGGGCAGACATGCGCGCGCTGGTCGACGATCTGCGGGCGACGATCCCGGCGGCCTTCGACTCGGAGGAATACGCCAGCTCACTGGAGCGGCTGAACACCGACCTGAAGGAACGCGCCGAGCAAGGCCTGGGTGCCGTGGGCGCCGAGGCCCGGCGCCGCGGCCTGGTGATGATCCGTACGCCGGTGGGCTTCAGCTTCGCGCCGCGCAAGGGCGACGAGGTCGTGTCGCCGCAGGACTTCGAGGCCCTGCCCACCGAGGAGCGCGAGCGCCTGCAGCAGGCCCTGGTCGAGCTGCAGGACCAGCTGCTGCACGCGCTGCGCGCGTCGATGCGGTTGAGCAAGGAGCATGCGGACCGCCTGCGCACGCTCAACCGCGCCACCACCCAGTTGGCGGTCGACCATGCCGTGGCCGAGACCCAGACCCGCTATGCCGACCAGCCCGCCGTGCTGCGCCACCTGGAGGCCGTGCGCAACGCGGTGATCGAGAACGCCGACGCCTTCCGCAGCCGGGAGGACGGCGACAACGCCGCGCAGCCTGGCGACCTGGCGCGCTACGAGGTCAACCTGGTGGTCGACGTGGGCGGCAGCGAGGGTGCCGCGCTGATCGAGGCCGACCTGCCCAGCTACCAGAACCTGATCGGCCGCATCGACCACGTGGCGCACTTCGGCACGCTGGTCACCGACTTCCGCCACATCAAGGCGGGCCAGTTGCATCGAGCCAACGGCGGTACCCTGATGGTCGACGCCGTCAAGCTGCTGACCCAACCCTTCGCCTGGGGGGCGCTGAAGCGCGCACTGCTGCGGCGCGAGATCCTGATCGAGTCGGTGGCCGAGATGTTCAGCCTGGTCTCGACGATCCAGCTCGAGCCGCAGCCGATACCGCTGGACGTCAAGGTGGTGCTGGTCGGCGAGCGCGCGGTGTGCCAGCTGCTGCAGGCGCACGACCCGGAGTTCGGCAAGCTGTTCCGGGTCGTCGCCGACCTCGACGAAGACCTGCCGCGCGAGCCCGCCACGCAGCGCGCATTGGCGGCCACTCTGGCTGCGCAGGCCCACCAGGCCAAGCTGCTGCCGCCCAGCCG
>JACZKT010000233.1 GCA_014859905.1 Rubrivivax sp. | reverse complement strand
CGACGTGCTGTGCATCGAGGACAACCCGGCGAACCTGAGGCTGATCGAGGCCATCTTCGCGCATCGCCGCGACATCCGGCTGCTGACGGCACTGGCGCCGGGCCTGGGGCTGGAGCTGGCGCGCACGCACCGGCCGGCGCTCATCCTGCTGGACATCAACCTGCCCGAGATGGACGGCTACGCTGTGATGCAGTGCCTGCGCGAGCACGAGGCGACGCGTGCGATCCCGGTGCTGGCGATCAGCGCCAACGCGATGCCGCGCGACATCGAGCGCGGCAAGGCGGCCGGTTTCGCCGGCTACGTCACCAAGCCGATCGACATGGTGCGCCTGCTCGGCCTCGTCGACGAACTGCTGGCCGCTGGCCGAACCTGATCGAAGTCCCCCCAACAGGAGTCTGTCCCATGCCGGACCTCAAGCTCGACCAAGCCCAGGCGCTCGTCCTGAGCGCCACGGCCAAGGCCACGCAGGACCACGGCCGTCCGATCTGCGTTGCCGTCTGCGACGACCGCGGCCTGCTGCTGGCATTTGCACGCATGGACGGTGCGCCGGCGCGCAGCGTGCGCATTTCGCAGGGCAAGGCTTACTCGGCCGCACGCATGGGCGTGAGCACCGCAGCGCTGCTCGCCCGGCTGCACCGCGAGCAGATCGAAGTGGGCTACTTCTGCGACCCGGAGCTGACCGCGCTGCCGGGGGGGTCGCCGCTGAAGGACGCCGGCGGCCGGCTGCTCGGTGCCGTCGGCGTCAGCGGGCTCAGCTCGGTCGAGGACCAGGCCATCACCGACGCCCTCGCGGCGGCACTGTTGGCCGGCTGACTGGCGACGAGATCGCGTCGCCTGATCGCTGACGCGGCGGGCACGCGCCAGGCGTCGATCAGCGACCCAGGTGCACCGCCCCGGCGGCCGCGAGGGCGGCAATCTCGCTGTCGGTGTAGCCATGCTCGTGCAGCACCTCGCGCGTGTGCTGGCCGAAGGTGGGCGCCGGGCGTCGGATGCCGCCCGGCGTCGCGCTGAACTTCAGCGGCAGACCCAGCGCCTTCGTGCGCCCGGCCACCGGGTGGTCGAGCTCGACCACCATCTCGCGCGCCAGCGTCTGCGGGTCGGCGGCCATCTCGGCGATGCTCTGGATCGGCCCCGCCGGGATGCCGGCGGCGTCCAGCGCCAGCAGCCACTCGCGTGTGGGGCGTTGGCGCAGATGTTCGGCGAGCAACTCGGCGAGCGCGTCGCGGTTGGCCATGCGGGCGCTGTTGTCGACGAAGCGCGGGTCGCTGATTAGCTCCGGCGCGCCCACCAGTCTGGCGATGCGCTCCCAGTTGCCCTGGTTGGCGCCGCCGATGTTGATCCAGCCATCGGCGGTGGGGAAGGCCTGGTAGGGCGCGGCCAGCACGTGCGCCGACCCGCCGGGGCCGGGTGAGACGCCGGTGGCGAAGAAGATCGCCGCCTGCCAGGCCGTCTGGTGGATGCCGGCTTCCATCAGCGAGGTGTCGACGAACTGGCCGCGGCCGGTCTGCAGCCGGTGCACGTAGGCCGAGACGATGCCCAGGGCGGCCAGGATGCCGGCGTTCAGGTCGGTCACCGGGCTGCCCACCTTCACCGGCGGGCGGCCGGGTTCACCGGTGATGCTCATGAGGCCGCAGACGCCTTGCGCGATGAGGTCGAAGCCGCCCTTGTCGGCCGCTGGGCCGGTGCGGCCATAACCCGAGATCGAGCAGTAGATCAGCGCCGGGTTCAGTGCGTGCAGCGCGTCGTAGCCCAGGCCCAGACGGTCCAGCGCGCCGCGGCGGTAGTTCTCGGCCAGCACGTCGGCGCGCTGGGCCAGGCGTTCGAGCACGTGGCGTCCGCCTTCGCTCTTGAGGTCGACCGCGATCGCCCGCTTGTTGCGGTTCATCATCATGAAGGCGGCCGACTCGCCGTTGACGCTGGGTTGGGCATAACGCCGCGTGTCGTCGCCACCGGGCAGCTTCTCGACCTTGATCACGTCGGCGCCCAGGTCGGCCAGCAGCGCGCCGCAACTGGGGCCGGCCATGATCTGGGCCAGCTCCAGCACGCGCAGGCCTGTCAGCGGGCCGGCCTGGCTTGCACCGCTGGTCGGCGGCGTGCTCATCGGCCGACGAAGTCCGGCGTCTGCTTGGCGAGGAAGGCGCGGACCCCGATGCGGAAATCCTCGCTGTCGTAGCAGCGGAAGCCTTCGTCGCGCTGCGCGTCGGTCAGCGGGGCGCCCGATTCGATCTGGCGCAGGAACTGCTTGTGCCAGCGCGCCGCCAGCGGCGCGCCGGTGGCGATGCGGCGCGCGGTGGCGTAGGCCTCGGCCTCGACCTCAGGGTCGGGCATCACGCGGTGAACCAGACGCTTGTCGAGCGCTTCACGGGCGCCGAAGACGCGACCTTCGAGCAGCATCTCCAGCGCCACCGCACGCCCGGCCAGCTGCACCAGCGCCGCCAGCTCGGCGTGCGCCATCACCAGGCCGAGCTTGTTGATCGGCACGCCGAAGCGGCTGCCTTCGCCGCAGATGCGGATGTCGCACAACGCCGCGATCTCCAGGCCGCCGCCGACGCAGATGCCATCGATCAGCGCCACCGTCGGGTGGCGGCAGTCGGCGATCGCGGCCAGCGCGCCATGCAGCACCTCGCCATAGGCCTTGCCCTGGTCGAAGTTGCTGCGCTCGGTCTCGAACTCGGCGATGTCGTTGCCCGGCGCGAAGGCCTTGCCGCCGGCGCCGCGCAGCACGACGCAGCGCAGTGACTCGTCGGCCGAGAGCTCGCGCATCACGGTGCCCAGTCGCTGCCACATCGGCTTGGTCAGCGCGTTGAGCTTGCCGGGCCGGTTCAGCGTGACGGTGGCCACGGGCCCATCGCAGTGCGTCAGGATGAGTTCGGTCATCGCGGCCTCATCGATAGAACACGTCGACCAGGAACATCGGCACCGCCGGCACGTAGGTGACCAGCAGCAGCACCGCCAGCAGCACGCCGATGAAAGGCAGGTTGACGCGCGTGACGGCCCACATGTCGGCCTTGGCGATCGAGCATGCGGCCATCAGCACGCTGGCCACCGGCGGTGTCTGCTGGCCGATGCCCAGGTTCAGCGTCACGATGAGGCCGAAGTGCACCGGGTCGATGCCCACGGCCTTGACCAGCGGCATCACGATCGGCACCACCAGGATGATGGCCGCGGCCGAATGCAGGAACAGGCCGATGACGAGGAAGAACAGGTTCAGCAGGCCGAGCACGGCATAGCGGTTGTCGGTGATGCTGGAGAGCCACTGCGCCAGTTGCTGCGGCACCTGCTGCTCGGTCAGGTAGACGCCGAGCAGGGCCGATGCGGCCACCAGCAGCATCACGGTGGCGGTCTGGATCGAGCCGTCCAGCATCGACTGGTAGAGGTGCTTCCAGTCCAGCTCGCGGTAGATGACGCCGCCGATGAAGAGTGCCGCCAGCACCGCCAGCGCCGCACCTTCGGTGGCGGTGACGACGCCGCCGAAGATGCCGCCCAGGATGATCAGCGGCAGCATGAAGGCCCAGGCCGCGTCCCTGAAGGTGCTGCGCACCCTGGACCAGCTGAACACCTCTTCCACGGGGTAGTTGTAGCGCCGCGCGTACCAGTAGGCGAGCGCCATCATGCCGCCGCCGCCCAGGATGCCGGGAACGATGCCGGCGACGAAGATCTGCACCACCGAGGCGTCGGCCATCACGGCGTACAGGATCATCGGGATCGACGGCGGGATGATCACCGCCAGCGTCGCCGACGACGAGGTGACCGCGGCAGCGAACTCCTTCGGGTAGCCTTTCTTCTTCATCGCCGGGATCAGGATCGAACCCATCGCGGCGACGTCGGCCACCGCCGAGCCCGAGATCTCGGCGAAGAACATCGAGGTGCCGATGTTGATCATCGCCAGCCCGCCCTTGACGAAGCCGAACAGCGCCGACGCGAAAGCGATCAGCCGCCGCGACAGGCTGGACGAGTTCATGATCGCGCCGGCCAGGATGAACAGCGGGATCGCCAGCAGCGGGAAGCTGGTGGCACCCGTGAACATCACGATGGCCGAGTTCAGCAGCGCGTCCATACCACCGGCATGCACCATCGCGCCCATCGCGACGAGGCCCAGCGAGACGGCGATCGGCACGTTGAGCAGGATCAGGCCGACCAGGCCCAGGAACATGAAGGCGACGGTCATGGTCAGTCCCGCCGGGCCGCCCCAAGGGGCTGACGCGCCCCTCGGGGGCCGCGAACGAAGTGAGCTGGGGGCCGTTTCATACGTTCAGCAGTTCCTGCACCGGGGCCTGTTCGTGGTCGACGATGCCGCCGCCGCGCGCCTGGCGCAGCACCGCGGGCAGGCTCAGCAACTGGGCGATGATGAACAAGGCGCCGCCGACCGGAATCACCGACTGCGTCAGCCGCGTCGGCACGCTGGGCAGGCTGACCATGGTGTCGCCCGACAGGATCTGCAGCACCTGCACGCCGAACCAGGTCAAGAGGCCGAAGAAGCCGATCACGCAGGCCTCGCCGAACAGCACGGCGGCGACGCGCAGCTTCGGCGGCATCGCATTGACGAGGCCGGGAAAACCGATGTGCGCACGCTTCAGCGCCGCCAGCGCGGCGCCGTAGTAGGTCAGCCAGGCCAGCATGATGGACGCGCCCTCGTCGTACCAGACGAGCGCGATGCCCAGCTTGCGGCAGGCCACCCCGACCAGGATCATCACCGCCAGCGACGCCAGCAGGAAGATCACGAAAGCGGTCAGCGTGCGGTCGAAGGCCTTGTGCAAGGCAGGCATCGAGCTCACATTCCCTTGCCGAGCTCGATCGCCTTGTCGACCAGCTTGCCGCCCTCGGGCACTTCCTTGGCGAAGTCCCCGTACACCGCCTTGCTGGCGGCGATGAAGGCGTCCTTGTCGGCCTCGTTGACCTTGACACCGGCAGCCTTGATCTTGTCGAGCAGGTCGTTGTCGAGCCTGGCGGCCTGCTCGTAGACGTAGGCCTGCGTTTCCGTCGCGGCAGCCGTCAACGCCGCCTGCACGTCGGCAGGCAGCGATGCGAACTTGGTCTTGCCGGTGGCGAGGTAGGCCGGCGTGTAGACATGCCCGGTCATCGACAGGAACTTCTGCACCTCCTGGAACTTGGACGAGTAGATCTGCGTCAGCGGGTTCTCCTGCCCGTCCATGACGCCGGTCTGCAGCGCGACGAAGACCTCGGACAACGCCATCGGGCTCGGGTTGGCGCCGTAGGCCTGGAACATCTTCACGCGCCACTTGCCCTGCGGCACGCGCAGCTTCATGCCGGCCAGGTCGGCGGGCTTGACGATCGGCTTGGCGTTGGTCGTGATGTGGCGAAAGCCGTTCTCCCACACCGCCAGCAGCTTGTAGCCCTTGGCTTCGGCCATCGGCGCGAGCGTCGGCCAGACCACCGCGGCCTCGATCTTCTTCATGTGCTCGCGGTTCTTCACCAGGTAGGGCATCTCGAACATGCCGAAGGCCTCGACATCGGAGGACATCACGGTCGACGGGATCGCGAACTCCAGCGTGCCCAGGCGCAGCTTCTGCATCAGTTCGCGGTCGCCGCCGAGCTGGCTGGAGCCGAAGACGACGACCTTGGCCTTGCTGCCCAGCTTGTCGTTGGCGCGGCGCGCGAACTCGTTGGCCGAGAGCTCGAACAGCGAGCCCGGCCCGCCGACATGGCCGAGCTTGAGCTCCATCTGCGCGGCGGCCGGCAGGGCGAAGGTCGCGACGAGCGCGGCGGCGAGGAGGGTGCGTCGGGTGCTCATGGTCTTGTCTCCTGGTCGTGGTGGGGTGGTGTATCAGGCCGCGGCGGCCATGGCCTGCGGCGCCGGGTGCGCCGCAAAGTAGTCCATCGCGGCCTGCACGCCGCTGCCGGCCAGCTTCACGCCGGCCAGCTTGAGGCCCATCTCGACGCCCGACAGCGCGGCCATCAGCGTCAGATCGTTGCAGTCGCCCAGGTGGCCGATGCGGAACATGCGGCCCTTGAGCGCGCCCAGCCCGGTGCCCAG
>JACZKT010000232.1 GCA_014859905.1 Rubrivivax sp. | reverse complement strand
GGCGGCCATCCGTTCGCCCACCGGCCGCCCGGTCAGCAGCCCCAGCGTGCCCTTGCGAGACCAGCCGACCAGCAGCGGCAGCCCGAGGCCCAGCAGTTCGCGCTGCCGCGACAGCAGGACGAGGTTGTGGTCGGCAGTCTTGGCGAAGCCGATGCCCGGGTCGACGGCGATGCGTTCGCGCGCGATGCCGGCCGCGACGACTTCCCGCACCCGCTCACGCAGGAAGTCGCGTACCTCGTCCACCACGTCTTCATAGACGGCTTGGGACTGCATGGTGGCCGGCTCGCCCTTCATGTGCATCAGGCACACGCCGGCGTGCGGGTGCGCAGCCACGGCCTGCAGCGCGCCCGGCCGCCGCAGCGCGCGGACGTCGTTGACGATGTCCACGCCCAGCGCCAGCGCCTCCTGCATCACCGCCGGATCGCTGGTGTCCACCGACACCGGCACACCCAGCCTGACGGCCCCTCGCAGCACGGGCAGCACGCGCACCAGCTCTTCCTGCGCGGTGGGTGCGCGGGCGCCGGGCCGCGTCGACTCGCCGCCGATGTCCAGCATGTCGGCGCCCTGCTCCAGCAGCGCCTCGCAATGCGCCAGCGCCGCCGCGGCACTGGCATGCAGGCCGCGGTCGGAGAAGGAGTCGGGCGTCACATTGACGATGCCCATCACGCGCGGCCGGACGAGGTCGATGACGTAGCGGGCCGTCTGCCAGTGCATCTGCAGCCTCCAAGTGGAAGCGGGGCCGAAGCCCCGCTGGTGTCGTTTGCCGTCGTGTCGGTCAGGCCACGGCCGGGGCGCCATCGGTGCCCACCGGCGGCGTCGGGCCGCTGGGCGGCTTGGTCGACGTGGCCGTCCAGTCCTTGGGCATGCGCGGCGGCTTGCCGGCCATGATGTCGTCGATCTGGTCGCTGTCGATGGTTTCCCATTCCAGCAGCGCCTTGGCCATGGCGTGCATCTTGTCCTTGTTGTCCTCGATCAGCTTGCGCGCGGTCGAATACTGCTCGTCGATGATGCGGCGGATGACCTCGTCGACCTTGCGCATTGTCTCTTCGGACATCGTCGTCGTCTTGGTGACCGAGCGGCCGAGGAAGACTTCGCCTTCGTTCTCGGCGTAGACCATGGGGCCGAGTTCGTCGGTCATGCCGTAGCGCGTGACCATGTCGCGCGCGATGTGGGTGGCACGTTCGAAGTCGTTCGATGCGCCGGTGGTCATCTGGTTCATGAACACCTCTTCGGCGATGCGGCCGCCGAACAGCACGGAGATCGTCGAGAGCATGCGCTCCTTGTCCATGCTGTAGCGGTCGCCCTCGGGCAACTGCATCGTCACGCCGAGGGCGCGGCCGCGTGGAATGACGGTGACCTTGTGCACCGGGTCGGTCTTGGGCATCAGGCGCGCCACCAGCGCGTGCCCGGCCTCGTGGTAGGCCGTATTCCTGCGTTCCTCCTCGGGCATGATCATGGACTTGCGCTCGGGGCCCATCATGATCTTGTCCTTGGCCTTCTCGAAGTCGACCATCTCGACCACGCGGGCGTTGCGGCGCGCCGCGAACAGGGCCGCTTCGTTGACCAGGTTGGCCAGGTCGGCGCCGCTGAAGCCGGGCGTGCCGCGGGCCAGGATGTCGGCACGGATGTCCTGCCCCACGGGCACCTTGCGCATGTGCACGTTGAGGATCTGCTCGCGCCCGCGCACGTCGGGTAGCGTGACGTAGACCTGGCGGTCGAAGCGGCCCGGGCGCAGCAGAGCAGGGTCGAGGATGTCGGGCCGGTTGGTGGCGGCCATGACGATGACGCCGACGTTGGTCTCGAAGCCGTCCATCTCGACCAGCATCTGGTTCAGCGTCTGCTCGCGCTCGTCGTTGCCGCCGCCCAGGCCGGCGCCACGGTGGCGGCCGACGGCGTCGATCTCGTCGATGAAGATGATGCAGGGGGCGCTCTTCTTGGCCTGCTCGAACATGTCGCGCACGCGCGCCGCGCCGACGCCGACGAACATCTCGACGAAGTCGGAGCCGCTGATGCTGAAGAACGGCACCTTGGCCTCACCGGCGATGGCCTTGGCCAGCAGCGTCTTGCCGGTGCCCGGGGGCCCGACCAGCAGCACACCGCGCGGGATGCGGCCACCCAGCTTCTGAAAGCGCTGCGGATCCTTCAGGAAGTCGACCAGTTCCTTGACCTCTTCCTTGGCCTCGTCGCAGCCGGCGACGTCGGCGAAGGTGGTGGTGTTGTTGGCTTCGTCGAGCATGCGCGCCTTGCTCTTGCCGAAACTGAAGGCGCCGCCCTTGCCGCCGCCCTGCATCTGGCGCATGAAATACACCCAGACACCGATCAGCAGCAGCATCGGGCCCCAGCTGACGAGGATGCTCATCAGCAGCGAGGGCTCTTCGCGCGGCTTGACATCGAACTTGACGCCGTTGTTGATGAGGTCACCGACGAGGCCACGGTCCAAGTAGGTGGCCGAACTGCGCAGCCGCTTGTCGTCGTTCGTCACGGCGACGATCTCGGTGCCGCCGCCGGCGCTCTCCTGCAGCGTGACCGACCTGATGCGCTTGCTGCGCACCTCTTCCAGGAAGTCGGAATACCCGATCTGGTTGCCCTGCGTCACGCCGCGGTCGAACTGCTTGAACACGGTGAACAGCACGAGGGCGATCACCAGCCAGACAGCGACCTTCGAAAACCATTGATTATTCACCGCGGCTCCTTTTCCAGTTCAGCAACACGGCACGGTACGTGCGCTGTGCCGGATTCCACGGCATATGGTGATGATTCTATTGCAGTCAAGATGCAGCTCATGATTGGCAATGCGGCCGGAAGGGCCCGCAATACCGTGGTCTGTGCACGCTTTCCAAGCCGTGTCCCGCAGCGTCAGGCGAGCTTGGGACCCAGCCCCACGAGAAAGGTTTCGGACGACTTGTCACGCGAGGCCTTGGGCTTGATCGGCTTGACGACGCGAAAACTGTCCTTGAACAGTCTGGCTTGCTGGCTATAACCGCTGCCATGAAAGGTCTTGCAGACCAGTGCACCCTCGGGCTGAAGGTGGCCCAGCGCAAACGCCACCGCCAGTTCGACCAGGTGCGCCACGCGGGCGGCGTCCGACGACTCGATACCCGACAGGTTGGGCGCCATGTCGGACACCACGACATCCACCCGCCTGCCGCCCAGTTGCGCCTCCAGCGTATGCAGCATTTCGGCTTCGCGGAAATCGCCCTGCAGGAAGACCACGCCCTCGATGGGCTCGATCTCGACCAGGTCCAGCGCGATGATGCTGCCGTCGAGCTCACCCGAGGCTGCGCCCTGGGGGGCGAACCTGCGCCTCAGGTACTGGCTCCAGGCTCCCGGCGCCGCGCCCAGGTCCACCACCACCTGCCCGGGCTTGATCAGGCGCAGCGCCTCGTCGATCTCCTTGAGCTTGTAGGCGGCGCGGGCGCGGTAGCCCTCCCGCAGCGCCATCTTGACGTAGGGGTCGTTGACATGGTCGTTGAGCCACGCCTTGTTGACTTTCTTGCTCTTGGTCTTGACTTTCATGTGGCGCCGATAATGCAAGCATGACCGCTCTGACACTGACCCCCGCCGAACGCAAGGCGCACCGCTCCGACGCTCACCATCTGGAGCCGGTCGTGATGATCGGCAACGACGGGCTCACGCCGGCCGTCGTGAAGGAGGTGGACAAGGCGCTCAACTCGCATGGCCTGATCAAGGTGCGTGTGTTCTCCGACGACCGCGCCGCACGCGAGGCCCTGCTGGCCGATCTGGCGACGCGGCTCGGCGCCGCGCCGGTGCAGCACATCGGCAAGCTGCTCGTGCTGTGGCGGCCGCTGCCGCCCAGGGAAAAGCTCGAGCGCGCCACCGACCGCCAGCCCGGGCCGCGGGTCGTCAAGCTGGTGTCCTTCTCCAAGAGCGGAAACCACCGCGCCACGGTGAAGAAGGTCGAGGTCTTCGGCAACGAACGCGTGACGCCTGGCGGCACCATCAAACGCGCCAAACGGCGGCTGGCCAGCGTCAAGAAGAAGGCCGGTGATTGATGCCGGCGCCGGCGGCACGCCAGGCCAGTGCCGCCACCAGCGCCACCTTGACCCCGAAGAAGGCCGCGCTCACCGCGTGCAGTTGACCGAAGCTCAAGGCGCCCTGCCCGGCACGGGCGGCGGCCATCATCGGCTGCAGTGCGAAGTATCCGGCCACCGTGCAAAAGACGGCGCCCAGCGCCAGCACCATGCCGGTGCTGAACTGCGTGCCCTGCCCTGCTGCCGCCTCGCGGCGGGCCACCAGGCGCTCCAGCGCCAGCAGCACGACGCCGAGCGCGAGACTGGCATACGCTTCCTGGGCCAGCATGCGGGCGACGACGCGGCCGGCGTCGGCCTGCGGCAGCAGCGCGAAGGGTGCCGGCGTCGCCAGCCCTGCCACGCACAGCAGACCGCCGGCCCACAGACCGGGCAGAAGCAGACGCCAGCGCTGCAGGCCCATCAGACGTATCGCACGTCCACGATCTCCCAGTGGCGCAGGCCACCGGGCGCCTGCACCTCGGCCACGTCGCCGGCGTGCTTGCCGATCAGCGCGCGCGCGATCGGGCTGCTGATGGAGATCAGACCCAGTTTCAAATCGGCCTCGTCGTCGCCGACGATCTGGTAGGTGGCTTTGGTGCCGCTCGTTTCGTCTTCCAGGTCAACGGTGGCGCCGAAAACGACCTTGCCGCCGGCGTCGACCAGTGCGGGGTCGATCACCAGGGCGCCCGCCAGCTTGGACTCGAGTTCCTTGATGCGGCCCTCGATGAAACCCTGCTTGTCCTTGGCGGCCTCGTACTCGGCGTTCTCCGACAGGTCGCCCTGCGCACGCGCCTCGGCAATGGCCTGGATGACGGCGTGGCGCTCGACGGACTTCAGCCGTTGCAGCTCGTTCTTCAGCTTCTCGGCGCCGCGGCGTGTCAGGGGGATGGTGACCATGGGTGAAATCCGGGTGAACAAAGTGAATCCGCCGCAGGAGCCCCAAGCGGGCCGACTGCGGCGGACGACAGGGGCGAGTTTAAATCAGTTCGGCGTGCAGTTCCTGCAAGGACCTCACCTCGAGGTCTTCCATGTGCTTGAGCGCCTCGGTGGCGGCTTCGGCACCGGCCATCGTCGTGTAGTAGGTGATGCGGTGGGCCAGCGCGGCGGTGCGGATATAGCGCGAGTCGGCGATCGCGGTGCGCGTTTCGTCGACCGTCGTGAAGACGAGCTGGATCTCGCCGGCACGGATCATGTCGGCGATGTGCGGGCGACCGTCCTTGACCTTGTTGACGACCTTCACCGGCACGCCGGCCTCGGCGATGGCCGCCGCCGTGCCCTTGGTGGCCACGACCTGGAAACCCAGCTCGACGAGGTCGGCCGCGACCTTGACGGCGCGCGCCTTGTCGCCGTCCTTGACCGTCAGCACGACGGTGCCCTTGGCCGGCAGCCGCGAACCGGCACCGAGCTGGCTCTTGAGCATGGCCTCGCCAAAGGTGCGCCCGATGCCCATGACCTCGCCGGTGGACCGCATCTCGGGGCCGAGGATGGGGTCCACGCCCGGGAACTTGTTGAAGGGGAAGACGGCTTCCTTGATGCTGAAGTACCGCGGCACCACTTCACCCATGACGCCGGACTGCGACGCCAGCGTCTGCCCCGCCATGCAGCGTGCCGCGATCTTGGCCAGTTGCTGCCCGGTGGCCTTGCTCACGTAGGGCACGGTGCGCGAGGCGCGTGGGTTCACCTCCAGCACGTAGACCACGGCGGCGTCGCCTTCGCCCTGGATCGCGAACTGCACGTTCATGAGCCCGATCACGCCCAGCGCGCGGGCCATCGCCGCCGTCTGGCGCCGCATCTCGTCCTGCAATGCGCCCGACAGCGTGTACGGCGGCAGTGAACAGGCCGAGTCGCCGCTGTGGATGCCGGCGGCTTCCACGTGCTCCATGATGCCGCCGATCATGACCTCGACGCCGTCGCTGATGCAGTCGACGTCGACCTCGATGGCGTCGTCGAGGAAGCGGTCCAGCAGCACCGGCGACTTTTCGCTCACCCGCACCGCTTCGCGCATGTAGCGCTGCAGGTCCTTGTCGCCGTGCACGATCTCCATCGCGCGGCCGCCCAGCACGTAACTCGGGCGCACCACCAGCGGGTAGCCGATCTCCTGCGCCAGTTCGAGCGCCTGCTCTTCGGTGCGCGCGGTGCGGTTGGGCGGCTGGCGCAGGCCGAGATGCTGCAGCAGCTTCTGGAAGCGCTCGCGGTCTTCTGCGATGTCGATCGAGTCCGGCGAGGTGCCGATGATCGGCACGCCGGCACGCTCCAGGTCCAGGGCCAGCTTCAACGGCGTCTGCCCGCCGTACTGCACGATCACACCCTCGGGACGCTCCTTGTCGACGATCTCGAGCACGTCTTCCAGCGTCACCGGCTCGAAATACAGGCGGTCGCTGGTGTCGTAGTCGGTGGACACGGTTTCCGGGTTGCAGTTGACCATGATGGTCTCGTAGCCGTCCTCGCGCAGGGCCAGCGCGGCGTGCACGCAGCAGTAGTCGAACTCGATGCCCTGGCCGATGCGGTTGGGGCCACCGCCCAGCACCATGATCTTGCGGCGCGTCGTCGGCGCGGCCTCGCATTCGCCGTCGGCCGTCTCGTAGGCCGAATACAGATACGCCGTCTGGGTGGCGAACTCGGCCGCGCAGGTGTCCACGCGCTTGTAGACCGGGCGCACGCCCAGGGCGTGGCGGCGCTCGCGCACGGCGTGCTGGTGGGTCTTCAGCAACTTCGCCAGGCGGCGGTCGGAGAATCCCTTCTGCTTGAGGTAACGCATCTCGGCTTCCGACAGGCCGGCCAGCTCACGCGCCGCCACCTGCTGCTCGACGGCCACGAGTTCTTCGATCTGCGCCAGGAACCAGGGGTCGATGGCGGTCTCTTCGAAGATCTCGTCCAGCGTCATGCCGATGCGGAAGGCGTCGGCCAGGAACAGGAAGCGCTCGGGGCCGGCGTTGCCGATCTCGTCGACGATCTCGTCGCGGTCGGTGGCCTTGCACGAGGTGCGCTCGCTGAGGCCGTCGATACCCGTCTCCAGCCCGCGCAGCGCCTTCTGGAAGCTTTCCTGGAAGGTGCGGCCGATGGCCATGACCTCGCCCACGCTCTTCATCTGCGTCGTCAGGTGCGGGTCGGCGGCGGGGAACTTCTCGAACGCGAAGCGCGGGATCTTGGTCACCACGTAGTCGATGCTCGGCTCGAAGCTCGCCGGCGTCGCGCCACCCGTGATGTCGTTGCGCAGCTCGTCGAGCGTGTAGCCCACCGCCAGCTTGGCCGCCACCTTGGCGATCGGGAACCCGGTGGCCTTGGACGCCAGCGCCGAGCTGCGGCTGACGCGCGGGTTCATCTCGATCACGATCAGGCGGCCGTTCTTGGGGTTGACCGCGAACTGCACGTTGGAGCCGCCGGTGTCGACGCCGATCTCGCGCAGGATCGCGATCGACGCGTTGCGCATGATCTGGAATTCCTTGTCGGTCAGCGTCTGCGCCGGCGCCACCGTGATCGAGTCGCCGGTGTGGATGCCCATCGGGTCGAAGTTCTCGATCGAGCAGATGATGATGCAGTTGTCCGCGCGGTCGCGGACGACTTCCATCTCGTACTCCTTCCAGCCGATCAGGCTCTCTTCGATGAGCAGTTCGTGCGTCGGCGACAAGTCGATGCCGCGCTTGCAGATCTCCTCGAATTCCTCCGGGTTGTAGGCGATGCCGCCGCCGGTGCCGCCGAGCGTGAAGCTGGGGCGGATCACCGCCGGGAAGCCGTTGCCCCCGGTCTGCTCGGCGATGCGCTTTTGCACCGCCAGGGCTTCTTCCATGGTGTGCGCGATGCCGCTCTTGGCCGAATCCAGGCCGATCGAGGTCATCGCGTCCTTGAACTTCAGGCGGTCTTCGGCCTTCTCGATGGCCTGCTCGTTGGCGCCGATCATCTCGACGCCGTACTTCGCCAGCACACCGTTCTTGTGCAGGTCGAGCGCACAGTTCAGCGCCGTCTGGCCGCCCATCGTGGGCAGCAGGGCGTCGGGGCGTTCCTTGGCGATGATCTTTTCCACCACCTGCCAGGTGATGGGTTCGATGTACGTCACGTCGGCCATCGCCGGGTCGGTCATGATCGTCGCCGGGTTGCTGTTGACGAGGACGACACGGTAGCCCTCCTCGCGCAGCGCCTTGCAGGCCTGCGCCCCGGAGTAGTCGAACTCGCAGGCCTGGCCGATGACGATCGGGCCGGCGCCGATGATGAGGATGCTCTTCAGGTCGGAGCGCTTCGGCATTTCAACGTTTCTCCATGAGATTGACGAAGCGGTCGAACAGGATGCCGATGTCGTGCGGTCCGGGGCTGGCCTCGGGGTGGCCCTGGAAGCTGAAAGCCGGGCGGTCGGTGCGCGCCAGGCCCTGCAGCGTGCCGTCGAACAGCGATACATGCGTGGCCCGCAACGTCGCCGGCAGCGACTTCTCGTCGACGGCAAAGCCGTGGTTCTGGCTCGTGATGCTGACGCGGCCGCTGTCCAGGTCCTTCACCGGGTGGTTGGCACCGTGGTGGCCGAACTTCATCTTGAAGGTCTTCGCACCCGACGCCAGCGCCATGATCTGGTGGCCCAGGCAGATGCCGAAGGTGGGCGCTCCGGTGGCGATGATGTCGCGCGTCGCTGCGATGGCGTAGTCGCAGGGCTCGGGGTCGCCCGGCCCATTGCTGAGGAAGACACCGTCGGGCTCGAGTGCCAGCACCGCCGCAGCGGGCGTCTGCGCCGGCACCACGGTGACGCGGCAGCCGCGGCTGGCCAGCATGCGCAGGATGTTGCGCTTGATGCCGAAGTCGTAGGCCACCACGTGGTGCCGCGCCTGCGCCAGCAGGCCGTGGCCGCGGCCGAGCTGCCACTCGGTCTCGGTCCACTCGTAGGGCTCGGTGGCCGACACGACACGCGCCAGGTCGAGCCCGGTCATCGACGCCGCAGCGCGGGCCTGCGCGACTGCATCCCCGATGTGCGCCCTTGTCACCGCCGTGCCCGGCGCGAAGCTCACGATGCAGCCGTTCTGCGCCCCGGCGCTGCGCAGCAGCCGCGTCAGGCGCCGCGTGTCGATGTTGGCGATGGCCACCGTGCCTTCGCGTTGCAGGTACTCGGCCAGCGACATCGTGGCGCGGTAGTTCGACACGCGCAACGGCAGGTCCTTGATGACCAGCCCTGCGGCCTGCACACGGTTGGATTCAGCGTCCTCGGCGTTGACGCCGGTGTTGCCGATGTGCGGATACGTCAGGGTGACGATCTGCCGGCAATAGCTCGGGTCGGTGAGGATCTCCTGGTAGCCGGTGAGCGCGGTGTTGAACACCACTTCACCGGTGGTGCGGCCGGCAGCGCCTATCGAGGTACCGAGGAAGGTGGTCCCGTCTGCAAGGGCGAGCAGCGCGGGGGGCAGGTCGGCAAGCAAGGCAAAAGCTCCGGTTCGCGCGCTCAGCGCCACTCCCTACAAGACATCGGGGCAGTGGATCCGAGGGGAAACCTGTGGCGGAGTTTCGCTAGCGCTGCGGTGTTGGCGGGCAAACCCGTAGATTGTAGCCGCCGTCGGTGATTTGCCGCTGCAACGCTGGTCAGACGCCGGCCGCCGCCAGGGCGGACACGCCGGCGCGGGCGATCTGTGCGTCCTCGGCGGCCTTGACGCCACTCACACCCACCGCGCCCACGCAATGCCCTGCGGCCATGATCGGCACACCGCCCTCCAGCATGCCCTGCAGCACCGGCGCGCTGAGGAAGGCCGTGCGGCCCTGGTTGATCATGTCTTCGTAGCCCTTGCTTTCGCGTCGGCCCAGGGCCGCAGTGCGCGCCTTGGCCACGGCGATGTCGGCGGAGATCGGCGCTGCGCCGTCCAGCCGCTGCAGCCACAGCAGGTGACCGCCGTCGTCGGTGATGGCGATGGTCACGGCCCAGGCGTTCTTCACGGCCTCGGCCTCGGCAGCCGCCGCAGCGGCTCGGGCATCGTCCAGGGTCAGTGTCGGTTTGCTCTTCATGGCTGGCGACGATAGCGCTTTCCAGGCCGCTTGCCGACACCTCGAGTGGGGTCATCCGCGCGGCGGGGCACGGAACTTACAATGCCGGCTGGGTGTCCGAGGGGGCACTGTCGGGTGTTTGTCTCTCACGGAGGTTCCATGAATCAAGGCGCTCAAGTCCTTTCCACGGCGGGTGGAGCGGTAGCGGCACAGCGCAATCGTGTCCTGCGCAACACCTACTGGCTGCTGGCACTGTCGATGGTGCCCACGGTGCTGGGGGCCTGGATCGGCGTACAGACCGGCATTGCCAGCGCGATGTCGCCGGGTATCGGTCTCGTGGTCTTCCTGGCCGGGGCCTTCGGCTTCATGTACGCCATCGAGAAGACCAAGAACACCGCAGCGGGCGTGCCGGTGCTGCTGGCCTTCACCTTCTTCATGGGCCTGATGCTGGCGCGCCTGCTCGGCATCGTGCTGGGCATGAAGAACGGCACCGGGCTGGTCATGACGGCCTTCGCCGGCACGGGCGTGATCTTCTTCGGCATGGCATCGATGTCGAGCGTCATCAAGCGCGACCTCACGCAGATGGGCAAGTTCCTGTTCATCGGCATGGTCATGCTGCTGGTGGCGATGATCGCCAACTTCTTCATCCAGAGCAGCGCGCTGATGATCACCCTGTCGGTGCTGGCCATCGGCATCTTCTCGCTGTTCATCCTGCACGACCTCAAGCGCGTGCAGGACGGCGTGGAGACGAACTACATCACCGCCACGCTGGGCGTGTACCTGAGCCTGTACAACGTCTTCGCCAACCTGCTGGCGCTGCTGGGCATCGGTGGCGGCAGCAGCGACTGACGCGGTTGCCGCAGCAGCGAAGAGGGGCCCACGGGCCCCTTTTTCTATGTCTGCACGGCGTCGAAAACGACGAGGCTTTGGCTCCGGCTCACATCGCTGCGCGATATGAGCTTACGCCGAAGCATCGCGGTCGAAGACGACGAGGCTTTGGCGCCGGCTCACATCGCTGCGCGATATGAGCTTACGCCGAAGCATCGCGGTCGAAGACCGCGATGCTTTCGACATGCGCCGTGTGCGGGAACATGTTGACCATGCCCGCCAGGCTGCAGCGATAAGCGGCCTGGTGCACCAGCAGCCCGGCGTCGCGCGCCAGCGTGGCCGGGTTGCAGCTGACGTAGACGATGCGCCGGGGTGGTGTCCAGCCCTCGGCGCCGTGCAGCGCAGCGAGTGCCTTGGCCAGCGCGAAGGCGCCCTCGCGCGGTGGATCGACCAGCCAGCACTCGGCGCTGCCGGCGGCGCGCAGTTCGTCGGCACCGATCTCGAACAGGTCGCGCGCCTCGAAGGCCGTGCGTTCGGAAAGGCCGTTCAGGCGCGCGTTGTCACGGGCGCGCGCCACCAGCGTCGCGCTGCCTTCGATACCCAGCACCTGCCGTGCGCGCGTCGCCAACGGCAGCGTGAAGTTGCCCAGGCCGCAGAACCAGTCGATCACGCGTTCGTGCGGCGCCGGAGCCAGCAGTTGCACGGCGCGCTGCACCAGCACACGGTTGATGTGCGGGTTGACCTGGGTGAAGTCGGTGGGCCTGAACGGCATCGTGATGCCGAACTCCGGCAGGCGGTAGGCCAGCGCCGGGCCGCCGGCGTCGAGCGGGTGCACCGTGTCCGGCCCCTTCGCCTGCAACCACCACTGCACACCGTGCGCGGCACCGAAATCGCGCAGCCGCTCGGCATCGGCGGCCGACAAGGGCTCCAGGTGGCGCAGCACCAGTGCCGTCACGCCGTCGCCCACGGCCAGCTCGATCTGCGGCAGGCGGTCGCGCTGGTCCATCGCGCCGATGAGCCCGCGCAGCGGCAGCAGCATCGCGCTGACGCGCGGCGGCAGCACGGGACACACCGTCATGTCGGCCACGTAACTCGACTTGCGCTCGTGAAAGCCGATCAGCACCGTGCCCTTCTTTGCCACGAAGCGCACCGACAGGCGCGCGCGCTCGCGGTAAGCCCAGGCCGGGCCTTCGATGGGCCGCAGGATGCGTTCGGGCCGCACCTTGGCCAGGTGCCACAGGTTGTCTTCCAGCACACGCTGCTTGATGGCCACCTGCGCGGCCGGGTGCAGGTGCTGCATCTTGCAGCCGCCGCAGGCACCGGCGTGCAGCCCGAAATGCGGACAGGCGGGGCGCACGCGCTGCGCGCTTTCGCGGGCCAGCGCCGACATCTGGCCCTGCTCCCACTGGTTCTTCTTGCGCGAGACGTTGACCTGCACCCGCTCGCCGGGCAAGGCCCCCTCGATGAACACCACCTTGCCGTCGGCGCGGTGCGCCACACCCTGGGCTTCGAGGTCGAGCGACTCGACCTCCAGCCAATCGTATCCATGAGCCATGGGCGGCGATTATCCCGGCGGCCAGGCTCGACTCATGGGCGCCAGGTTCAGAACAGCGAGTCGCGGTACACGCCCTGGCGCGCCATGCGGTGCTTGAGCTTGATCAGCGCTTCCTGCTGGATCTGACGCACCCGCTCGCGCGTCAATTGCAGTCGCGCCGCCAGGATCTCCAGCGTTTGCGGATCGCGGCCGTGCAGGCCATAGCGGCTGACCAGGACTTCGCGTTCGCGGCTGCTCAGTTCGGCCAGGCCGCCTTCGAGCAGGCTCGTCGCCTCGGCATTGAGCTGGCGGCCGAGCGGGTCGAGGGCCTGCTCGTCGACCACCTGCTCCAGCAACGACACGCCCGCCTCCAGGCCCAGCGGCGCATCCAGCGAGGTCGGCTGCTCGGTCAGGCGCAGCAAGGCAGCCACCTCCGCCACCGGGCGTCCCAGCTCGGCGGCAATGTCGTCGGGCGTCACGGCACCCGCGCCGCGCGGATCGGCCTCCAGTGCACGCCGTGCACGCAGCACCTGGTTGAGCTCGCGCACCACGTGCACGGGCAACCTGATGAGCCGAGCCTGCTGCATGACCGCGCGCTCGACGCCCTGGCGTATCCACCACGACGCGTAGGTCGAAAAGCGAAAGCCGCGCTCGGGTTCGAACTTGGTGATGGCGTGCATCAGGCCCAGGTTGCCCTCTTCGATGAGGTCGACCAGGGGCAGCCCGCGCCCGCTGTAGTTCCTGGCGATGCTGACCACCAGGCGCAGGTTGCGCTCGATCATGCGCTGCCGCGCGGCAAAGTCCCCGGCTCGCGCGAGCAGCGCTGTTTCGTGCTCTTGTGCCGGGCTCAGCAGCGGCGCGCGGCGGATCTCGCGCAGGTAGCTCTGCAGCGTGTTGCCGTGCTCGGGTTCGCCGGCGTCCCAGGCCGGCACATCGGGCTCGTGTGCAGTTCCGGCATTCCTGTCGACCGCGCCATGGTCGGCGTCGGCCCGCAGACGAGCCAGCACCGAGCGCGCCACCTCTTGCGGGACCCGGCCGGGGCGCGCTGGGCTGCGTTTGACCATCCTCGCCGCTCCATGCGCCCGCGCCGCTTCGCTAACGCGGCGGCAACAGCCGCGACGGGTCGATCGGCTTGCCCTGGCGCCTGATCTCGAAGTGCAGTTGCACGCGCTCGGCATCGCTCGAACCCATCTCGGCGATCTTCTGGCCGCGCCGCACCACCTGGTCTTCCTTGACCAGCAGCGTCTGGTTGTGCGCGTAGGCCGTCAGGTAGGTGGCGTTGTGCTTGACGATGATCAGGTTGCCGTAACCGCGCAGGCCCGAGCCGGCATAGACGACGCGGCCGTCGGCTGCGGCCAGCACCGAGTCCCCGGGCTGGCCGGCGATGGCCAGGCCCTTGCTCTTGCTGTCGTCGAAGACCGCCACCACGGGGCCGGCGGCAGGCCAGGCCCAGACCAGGTTCTCGTCAGGCTCGCGCGGCGGTGCC
>JACZKT010000231.1 GCA_014859905.1 Rubrivivax sp. | reverse complement strand
CCATCTGTTCGGTGGGCGGCGGTGCGGTGGCGCACGCGCCGAGCCCGAATGCCGTGATGGCCAGCAGCGCGGCCACGGCGGTGGCGCGCTGCATCTTGCGTTGGGGGGCGATCTGCCGATGTGGGGTCATGTGGGTTTCCGTTCGGGGGCTGGACGAGGCCGTGCGGCGCGTCGGCCCTATGCCCACGCCACGCCCGACCTCGGGGCCACACCTTGGGCGCGGCGGCGGCTGCCGTCGGTACGCCAACGCACACAGGCGCTGAAAGGGATGGCGTCCTACACCAGGCCGGCCCCGGCGCCGATATCGCGGCTCGCGGCGAGTTTCTACATTGGCCCTCAAGGTTGCGACAGCGCACAAGCCCACGAACAACCCCGAACCCTCACTTTCCAGACCGGAGACACACCATGTTCATTCGCCGCGCCCTCGCCGTCACCGCCACCGTCCTGGCGCTCGCCACCATCACCGGATGCGCCGTCACGCGCGGCCAGGAGTCGGTGGGGGCGTACATCGACGACACGGCCATCACCACGGCCGTCAAGGCACGCTTCGTCGACAACAAGTCCGTGGACGCGACGGCCATCAGCGTCGAAACGCTCAAGGGCACCGTGATGCTGTCGGGCTTCGCCAAGAGCGGCGCCGAACGCACGGTGGCCGAAAGCCTGGCCTGGAAGGTCGACGGTGTGCGCGCGGTGAAGAACGAGATCGCGGTGCGCCCGTAATCGAACCCTTCAGGCAGCGGCTCAGGGACGACACCATGCATGCCCACCTCGCCACCTGGGGCCTGGCCGACCTCGCCCGCAGCAAGGGCGCAGGCTGGGCCCGTGCCCTGCCATGGGTGCTGGCCGCGCTGGCCACAGCGGGCCTGCTGCTGAGCCTGAGCCTGGTGGTGCAGAACGTCGTGCGCCAGGCCGCGCTCCGCCACGCGGCCACGGCAGTGCAGACCGACGCCCTGTGGCGCTGCAACACACTGCCCGGGCGCGACGCGCGCGGCAACTGCCTGCGCGTGGCCGGCGTGGCAACGCCAGACACGCCGAACTGAGCATGGGGCCGGAGTCCGCAGCCCTCAGCCAGGCCAGGAATTCGCTGGCTTGACCTGGGCGGCCGGGCGGGCTTCGCTCGACCCGCCGTGGCGAACGGCGGGTGGGACAAGACGGCTCCATTGCCGGCCAGGCCCTGCGCCCGCGCACCGCGATGCGACGCAGCCGCACGGCCTCTTCGCGTTCACGTTCGTCCAGCGTCCTGCGCACCTGCAGCCGCGCGCGTGCCAGGTCGACCGCGACCCGTTGTTGTTCGAGCGCGTTCACCGGCCGCACCGTGTGCGCCAGTTCGCGCGCCAGGCCGGCGGGTCCTGAACTCCTCGGGCGCTGTTGCCAGCAACACCTTCGCAGTGGGCAATTTCCTTGAGCTGTTGCCGCCCTCCGCGCGACTGCAGATCGGAGCGACGACGCGCATGCAGCCATGCAGCGCCCACTTGATCCAGGCCATTTTTTTCCCCCGACGCAGCGGCGACACTCGGTCCGTGCTTGCTCTTCGTCGCCTGAGACTGCTGTGGCTTGCCCTCGCTGTCGCCGTGCTCAACGCCGGCGTGCCGGTGCTGGGCTATGCGGCCATGGCCGGCCACGGCGGGCTGGCGGAAGTGATCTGCACGCCGGCAGGCATGAAGACGATCGTCGTCGATGCCGATGGCCAGGCGAGCCAGGTGGATGCGCTGTCGCCCCACGGCGGGCACTGCGCGCTGTGCGCGATGCCGGCAGCGCTGCCCGCGCCACGGTCGACCCTGTCCGTGTCGGGCATGTCCACCTGCAGCGTCGTGGGCGTCGCGCCGACCGGCCTCCACCCCTGTTTCGCAGCGACGACACCGCCCGCCACCGGGCCTCCCGCGCTGGTTTGAAGCCCGCGTGATCCGGGTGCCGGCCGACGGCCGCGCCCGCTGAGCGGGATCGCCCCGACTTGTTCCGCCAGCCTGCCCTCCCGGCATCGAATCCGGGACGGCCGCGTTGCCGCTGCCCCCATTCGCGCTTGAGGACCTCATCGTGCACCCCATGGTCAACCATCCACTGCGGACCCTTCCCATCCTGCTCGCGGCCCTGCCGTTGGCAGCCACTGCCCAGAACGCCAGCCCGTCGAGCCGGATCGTGATCACGGCACCGAAAGCCGCCGTGCCGCTGAACGCGACCAGCACCAGCGCGGCGAGTCTGAATGCCCTGCGTGCCGCCACCGGCGACACCGCCAGCCTGCTGCGCGCCACCCCGGGCATCAGCCTGTATGGTGCCGGCGGCGCGTCCAGCCTGCCCGCCATCCACGGCCTGGCCGACGAGCGGCTGCGCATCAAGGTCGACGGCATGGACCTCATCGCCGCCTGCCCCAACCACATGAACCCGCCGCTGTCCTACCTGGACCCGACGATGGTCGGCACGCTGAAGGTCTTCGCGGGCATCACGCCGGTCAGCGTCGGCGGCGACAGCATCGGTGGCACGATCGTCGCCGACACCGCCGCGCCGGCGTTCGCCGCCCCCGGTCAGGCCGCGCTCGTCAAGGGCCGCCTGGGGGCCTACTTCCGCAGCAACAACGACGCGCGCGGCGCCAGCCTCGCGGCCAGCTACGCCACCGAGACGTTCAACCTGAGCTACAACGGCGCGCTCAGCCGGGCCGGCAACTACAAGGCCGGCGGCGACTTCAAGACCTGGACGGAAACCGGCCGCGGCGGGCACATGCTGCCGCTGGACGAGGTGGGCTCCAGCGCCTACGAGACCCGCACCCACCTGCTGGGCCTGGCGCTGCGCAACGCCAAGCACCTGGTCGAGGCCAAGCTGGGCGTCCAGGACGTACCGTACCAGTACTACCCCAACCAGCGCATGGACATGCTGGGCAACACGCAGCAGCGGGTGAACCTGCGCTACCTGGGGCAGTTCGACTGGGGCACGCTGGAGGCCCGCGCCTACCGCGAGGGCGTCGAGCACGAAATGGACTTCGGGCCCGACCGGCGCTACTGGTACGGCACGCTGTCTGGCGCCGGCGTCCCCTGCGCGCCGCTGGGCGGTGCGCCGAACAGCTGCGCCGCCGGCATGCCGATGCTGACCGACAGCACCAACAGCGGCGCCACGCTCAAGGCCAGCCTTGCACTGAGCGAGCAGGAGACGCTGCGCCTGGGCAGCGAGATCCAGCGCTACCGGCTGGACGACTGGTGGCCGCCGTCCGGCGGCGGCATGTGGCCAGGGACGTTCTGGAACATCTTCGACGGCCGGCGCGACCGCACCGCCATGTTCGCCGAGTGGGAGGCGCAAGCCAGCAAGACATGGTCGACCCTGCTCGGCGCCCGCTACGAGCGGGTGCGCTCGAACGCCGGCGAGGTGCGGGGCTACGGCACCGCTGCCGGCGCCCCGGGCAGCCAGGTGGCCGACGCCGCTCGTTTCAACGCGCTGGACCGTGAGCGCAGCGATCACAACTGGGACCTGACCGCGCTGCTGCGCCATACGCCGCACGCCAGCCTGGACATTGAAGTCGGCGTCGCCCGCAAGGTGCGCTCCCCCAGCCTGTACGAGCGCTACGCCTGGTCCACCTGGCCGATGGCGGCGACGATGAACAATTTCGTCGGCGACGGCAACGGCTACGTCGGCAACCCCGACCTGCGCCCGGAGACCGCGCACACGCTGAGCGCGACCTTCGACTGGCATGCGAGCGACCGGCGCTGGGCGCTGAGGGCCACGCCGTACTACACCCAGGTGGCGGATTTCATCGACGCCGTGCGCTGCACCACGGCGCTGCTCCCGGGCTCGGCCTGCCCGGCCACCAGCACCGTGACCGACCAGTTCGTGGTGCTGCAGTACGCCAATCAGTCGGCACGGCTGTACGGCATCGACCTGTCGGGCCACATGCCGCTGGCCGAGGGCGGCTGGGGCCGCTGGGGCCTGGAGGGCCTGGTCAACGTCACCGACGGCCAGAACCGCCGCACCGGTGACGCGCTGTACAACATCATGCCGCTGAACGCCCGTTTGACCCTCACGCACAAGGTGGGCGGATGGGACAGCGGCATGGAGCTGGTGCTGGTCAAGGCCAAGGACCGGGTCTCGGACGTGCGCAACGAGATCCGCACCGCCGGCTACGGGCTGGTCAACCTGCGCGCCAGTCGTGCCTGGAAACATCTGCGCGTCGACTTCGGCATCGAGAACCTGCTGGACAGGCGCCACGAGTTGCCGCTCGGCGGCGCCTACGTCGGCCAGGGCAGGACGATGAGCATGAACGGCGTGCCCTGGGGCACCGCCGTGCCCGGCATGGGCCGCTCGCTCCATGCCGCCGTGACCTACGAGTTCTGATCGGCGGCGATCGTCGTGCCAGCGTACAGGCCGCTGGCCCACGCCCTTGGCGCCCTCCTCACCCGCGGTCCGGGCGCGGCCCTGAAATGCCGCGCCAGCCGATCCACGCGATGGCTGCCCGAACTCTTGCACTGAATCAAGGCATTCGCATCAGGGCCCAATACGATGCTTGCGATGGAGATCTTCACACTCACGGTGATCGGGGGCCAGGGTAAGCAGGGCCAGGCAGAACCCTTGGCGGGCCTGGACCTGGAAATGGGCAGGATATTGAGCATCGTCGGCCCCACCGGTTCGGGCAAGACCGCGCTCATCAACGATATCGGGCTGTTCGCCTGTCGGAACACGCCGTCGCGCCGGCGCGTGCTGATCAATGGCGCCGAGCCCCCCGAAGCGTTTCTCGACGACCCGTCCAAGAACCCGATCGCACTCATCACCCAGCACACGAGTTTTCTCTCGGACCTGCCGGTGCACCGCTTCCTCGACATCCATGCGCGCATCCGCAAACACGCCCGGCCTGGGACCGTGGTCGAGGAGACGCTCGATTTCGCCAACCAGCTGACCGGCGAGCCGGTGATCGTCGACGCCGCCATGACCGAACTGTCCGGCGGACAGTCGCGCGCTTTGCTGATCGCCGATGCCGTCGTCATCGGCAACGCGCCGATCATCCTGCTCGACGAGATCGAGAATGCCGGCATCGACCGCACGCGCGCCTTGGAGCTCCTGCGTCGCTACCGCAAGATCTTCATCTTCGTCACCCACGACCCGCGCATCGCGCTGCTTTCGGACTCGCGCCTGATCATGAGCGCCGGTGCGATGCAGCAGCAAATCGCCACCAGCGCCGAGGAACAAGGCATGGCCGAGCGCATCCGCGTGCTCGACGAGTTGATGCTCGAGCTGCGCGAGCGCATCCGCGCTGGCGAGCACATCGCCTACGAGGCCTTGCGGGTGCACATCGAACGGGCACGCCGGGCGCTCACCGAGGAGGCCGCCTGATGAAGATGATCATCTGCGCCGGACCACCCACCAGCGGCAAGACCACGGTGTTGAAGCAGACCGCGCGGCGACTGCTCGAGCGCGGGCGCCGGCTCGCCTATCTGAAGATCGACGTGCAGTTCGCCGACGAGGACGAGCTGTTTCGTGCCAGCTTCGGCATTCCCGCGCGCAAGCTGTATTCGGGCGACCTGTGTCCCGATCATTGCAGCGTGCTCGTGCTGGGCGATGCGGTGAAATGGGCGGCGGACGAAGGTGCCGATACCCTGTTCGTCGAGACCGCCGGCCTGTGCCTGCGTTGCGCACCCTATATCGAGGGTGCGCTCGGGATCGTGGTGCTCGAGGCGACCAGCGGCATGAACCTGCCGCGCAAGATCGGCGCCATGCTGTCGCTCGCCGACCTCGCGGTGGTCACCAAGATCGACCTCGTGTCGCAGGCAGAGAAGGAGGTGTTCCGCGCCAACATCACCGACGCCGCACCGATCGACGTCATCGAGGCCGACGCGCTGCACGGCATCGGCATCGATCGTGTGGTGACGCGCATGCTGCGCACGCCCGACCTGAGCGGCCGCCTGATGCTCAAGGGCAGCCCGCCGGTGGCCACCTGCACCATCTGCGCCGGCAAGCGCGACATCGGCTGGGAGCACCACTTCGGGGTGCTGCGCACACTCGAGTCCGACCTTTTCTACCGGGGTCAGTGATGGACGCCGCGGCCGAGACCCTGCTCGCGGGCCTGCCCGGCAAGAACTGCGGCCAGTGCGGCTTTGCGACCTGCGCCGGACTCGCCGAGTACGCTGCCGTCCATCCGGGGGCGCGTGCCCGTTGCATCCATCTCGAAGCGCGCCCGGCACCACCGCCGGAGGCGCCGCTGCGTCCGCAGGACATCGGCTGGACCGACATGCTCGGGCGCGAATACGACTTCATCCTCGAGAGACTGCCCGAAGACCCCGGCCCACGCGAGGTGATCCTGCCGTTCAACCCCGGCCATGTCGAGCGTCTCGGCATCAAGCGCGGCCATGTGCTCTTTGGCCGCCCGGCCTGGGTCGGCTGTCCGGTGACGCACGTCGGCCTGGTGGTGGAAGAACCCGATCACTTGAGCGGCACCATCACCTGGTGCATCGTCGGACAACTGGCGGCTCGTCAGGGCAGTGTCGAGATCGGTCTCTACAACCCGATCGCCTACGAGGGCCTCGTGCGTCACACCCGTGCCGAGCTGCAGATCGGGCGGCGCTACTTCTTCCTGCCGCGCGCCTGCATGCTCCAGTCGCGCCACTCGGGTCTGGCGAGCGCGCTCGCCAGACGCGAACAAGGACTGCGCGTGCGGCTCGAGGGGATCTGGATCGGCTAGCCGGACGTCATTGCCGTGGCGGCGCGGCCACCGGTGCCAGCTCGTGGCCCGCCGTCACCCGCCGCCATCGAGAAGGCAGGACGCCGCTGGCTGTGCCGGGGCTGGACGACGAGCACGGCGCGCTGGAGCAGATCCGTGGCATCGCGCGCCGCGTCGCCCTTGGCGCCCAAAGCGAGCAGCTTCTCGCCCTGCATTTCCAGACATAGGCCTGGCCCTCGTCGCCGGCGCTGGTCTGGCCGCACGCCGCCGCCGCCGGGGCGGGACCCGGCAGCTTGAAGGTCAGCGGCACTTGCCGAGACGAACAGCGACAGGCACGCAAAGAACCGCGCCAAAGGCCAACAAGCAAGGCCGCAGCGGGCCGCCTGTGGAACCGCCCGTTCTCAAGCCGCCATCGGCACCAGGAAGTCGCGGCTGATGCCGACGCCGAGGTCGCCGACGCGGTCGAGGAACTGCGTCAGGTAGGCGTGCAGACCGGTGGCCAGGATCTCGTCGATGCGGCCGTACTGCAAGTCCGAGCGCAAGCGCCCGGCGCGGCGCAGGGTTTCGCTGCTGCCCTGGTTGGCCACCAGCTGCAGGTTGGCCACGACCTCGTTCATGCACGCCGCCAGCGAGCGCGGCATGTCGGGGCGCAGGATCAGCAACTCGGCCACGCGCTCGGGGCGGATGACGTTGCGGTAGACCTTGCGGTAGACCTCGAAGCCGGACACCGAACGCAGGATCGCGCTCCAGTGGTAGAAGTCCACCTCCTGGCTTTCCTTGACATGGCCGGCGCCGAAGTAGTCGCCGGCCAGGGCATGGAACTTGACGTCGAGCAGCCGCGCCGTGTTGTCGGCGCGCTCCAGGAAGGTGCCGATGCGCAGGAAATGCAGGGCCTCGTCCTGCAGCATGGTGCCCACGGTGACGCCGCGCGACAGGTGCGAGCGGAACTTGACCCACTCGAAGAAGGTGCCGGGGTCGCGGTCGAAGGCGCCATCGAGCAGCAGGCGGTTGAATTCGAGCCAGGTCTGGTTCTGCGTCTCCCAGACCTCGGTGGTGAGCGCGCCGCGCACGGCACGCGCGTTCTCGCGCGCGGCGCGCACGCACGACAGAATGCTCGACGGGTTCTTCTCGTCGCGCACCATGAAATCCATGACGTGGGCGGCGGTGACTTCGCGGTACTGCTGCGAATAGCTGCCCGTCAGTTCGCTGATCGACAGCAGCCCGCGCCAGCCCTGCTCCGACATGTCGAGCGACTGCGGCAGCAGCGAGGTCTGGTAGTTGACATCGAGCATGCGCGCGGTGTTTTCGGCCCGCTCCATGTAGCGCGCCATCCAGAACAGGTGGTCTGCGGTTCTAGAAAGCATCTTCGTTCTCCGCCAGGCCGAAAACACCGCGGCGCGCTGCCGCGCGCGGCAGTGCTGTGGCTGCGCCACAAGCGCTTCGCGCTTGAACGGCCCGCTCCATGTAGCGCGCCATCCAGAACAGGTGGTCTGCGGTTCTAGAAAGCATCTCTCGTTCCTCCGTTCGCAGCTTGCCGCAACCCCCTCACCCCAGCCCTCTCCCCCGGTGCCGGGGGAGAGGGAGCCTGCCCCCTCTCCCGCCTGCGGGAGGGCTGGGGTGAGGGCATCATTCCTCGAGCACCCAGG
>JACZKT010000230.1 GCA_014859905.1 Rubrivivax sp. | reverse complement strand
GGCTGGACGTGGCCGCGCGGACTTCGCAGGAAGCGGCCGACGCGCTGGGCGTGTCGGTGGGCCAGATCGCCAAGAGCGTGATCTTTCGCCGCCGCGCCGACGACGCGGCGGTGCTGGTGGTCGCCTCGGGCGACCGGCGCGTGGACGAAGCGCGCGTCGCCGTGCTGACCGGGCCGCTGCGCCGCGCCGACGCAGATTTCGTCAAGGCTCGCACCGGCTTTTCGATCGGCGGTGTGGCGCCGCTGGCCCATGCCTGCCCGCCGGTGACGCTGATCGACCGCGAGCTGTTCCGCTTCGGCGAGATCTGGGCCGCCGCCGGCCACCCCAACGGCGTCTTCCGCCTGTCACCGCAAGACCTGGTGCGCCTGACCGGGGCGCCCGTGGCCGACGTCGCGGCCGCATCGGCAGCGCCGCCATGAAGTCCGACCCGGTGGCCTCACCCTGCATCAGCGTGTGCCGCATGGACGAAAACACCGGCTGGTGCATCGGCTGCCTGCGCACGCTGGACGAAATCGCGCTGTGGTCGGTGCTGGACGATGAAGGCAAGCGCGCCGTCCGGGCCGATCTGGAACAGCGGCGCCTGCGCTTGCCGCCGTCGTGGGCGGCAGGTGAGCCATGAAGCGCCTGGTCTTTCACTTCGACGTCGTCTCGCCCTACGCCTACCTGGCGTTCGAGCGCCTGCCGCAAGCGCTGGAAGGCTGCAGCTATGAAGTCGAATACAGGCCGGTGCTGTTTGCCGGCCTGCTGCAGCACTGGGGGCAGAAGGGCCCCGCCGAGATCGAGCCCAAGCGCGCCTGGACCTTCCGCCAGGTGCACTGGCTGGCGCACCGGCACGGCATTGCCATGGACACGCCGGCCGTTCACCCCTTCAACCCCTTGCCCTTGCTGCGCCTGGCGCTGGCCTGCGGGCCCAACCGAAGGGTCGTGGAAGCGGTTTTCCGCCACGCCTGGATCGGTGGCCACGACCCCGGCGACGCACAGCGCCTGGCCGAACTCAGCTCGCGGCTGGCGCCGCTGCTCGACCCGGACGGCACCGAGGTCAAGACCGAACTGCGCCGCCTCACCGACGCGGCCGTGGCGGCCGGCGTGTTCGGCGTGCCGACGCTGACGCTGGACGATCGTCATTTCTGGGGGCTGGACGCCCTGCCGATGGTGCGCGATGCCTTGCTGGGCGGTGCCTGGTTCGAGGGTGCAGACTGGGCCCGCGAGGGCCTCTCCCGTCCGGGAGTGCAGCGTCGCTGAGCCGGCATGCCGCGCCACGGCGCGCCAGGGTCCACCATCTGGCGCAAGATCTTCGTCGACATCATGATCAGCCCGCATGCGCACAAAGCGACGACTGAGGAAGCACCAAGATGAAACAACGCCTGGGCCGCCAGCGGCTGCTGGCCCTCTTTACCGCCGGCCTGCTGCTGTTCAATTTTCCGCTGCTGGCGCTGTGGGACCGTGATGCCACGCTGCTGGGCCTGCCGCTGTTCCCGGCCGCGCTGTTCCTCATCTGGGCGCTGCTGATCGCGGCCCTGGGTTTCATCAGCGAACGCATCCTGGATTGAAGGGCCTGCCGCGGTGCTGAGCCCCACGCTCGTCATCGGCACGTCGCTGGCCTACCTGCTGCTGCTGTTCGCAGTGGCGGCCTTTGGCGATCGGCGCGCCGCGGCAGGGCGCTCGATCGTCGGCAACGCCTGGGCCTATGCGCTGTCGATGGCGGTGTACTGCACCGCGTGGACCTACTTCGGCAGCGTCGGCCGCGCCGCTGCTTCGGGCGTCTGGTTCCTGCCCATCTACCTGGGCCCGACACTGGCCATGGTGCTGGCCTGGACGGTGCTGCGCAAGATGATCCGCATCGCGCGCCGCTACCGCATCACGTCGATCGCCGACTTCGTGGCCAGCCGCTACGGCAAGAGCCCGCTGCTGGCCGGGCTGGTGACGCTGATCACGGTCGTCGGCATCGTGCCCTACATCGCGCTGCAATTGAAGGCCATCGCCACCGGCTACGCGCTGATGACCACCGCGCCGGGCGTCGCCGCGGCCGGCCCGGTGAGCTGGTGGCAGGACAGCACCTTCTACGCCGCGCTGCTGCTGGCCGGCTTCACGATGATGTTCGGCACCCGCCAGCTCGACAGCTCCGAGCGCCACGAAGGCATGGTGGCGGCGATCGCCTTCGAGAGCGTCGTCAAGCTCGTGGCCTTCATGGCCGTCGGCGCCTTCGTCACCTGGGGCATGTTCGGCGGCCTGGGCGACCTCTTCGCGCGCGTCGACGCGGCGCCCGCGCTCAAGGCCCTGCTCACGCTGGGCCAGGGTCAGACCTTCGCCTACGAGCAGTGGTTCGCGCTCACCTTGCTGTCGATGCTGTCGGTGATCTTCCTGCCGCGGCAGTTCCAGGTCATCGTGGTGGAAAACGTCGACGAGAGGCACCTCAAGCGCGCGGCCTGGGTGTTTCCGCTGTACCTGCTGCTGATCAACCTGTTCGTGCTGCCGATCGCCTTCGGCGGGCTGCTGCACTTCGGGCCCGGCACTGCCAATGCCGACGCCTTCGTGCTGTCGCTGCCGCTGTCGCAGGGCGCGACGACGCTGGCGCTGGCGGCCTTCATCGGCGGCCTGTCGGCGGCCACCGGCATGATCATCGTCGAGGCCATCGCCGTGTCCACCATGGTCTGCAACGACCTCGTGATGCCGGTGCTGCTGCGCATCGGCGGGCAGCGCCTGCGCGCGCGCGGTGACCTCACCGGAGTGCTGCTCGGCGTGCGCCGTGGCGCCATCCTCGGCGTGCTGCTGCTCGGCTATGCCTATTTCCACCTCGCGGGGGAGGCCTACGCGCTGGTCAGCATCGGCCTCATCAGCTTTGCCGCGGTGGCGCAGTTCGCGCCCGCGGCGCTGGGCGGCATGTACTGGAAGGGCGGCACGCAACGCGGCGCGCTGGCGGGGCTAGTGGCGGGCTTCGCGCTGTGGACCTACACGCTGATGCTGCCGTCGATCGCCAAGTCGGGCTGGTTCCCCGACGGCTTTCTGCAACACGGACCCTGGGGGCTGGAGCTGCTGCGGCCCGAATCGCTGTTCGGCCTGCATGGCCTGGACGGGTTGACGCACTCGCTGTTCTGGAGCCTGCTGGCCAACATGGGCGCCTACGTCAT
>JACZKT010000229.1 GCA_014859905.1 Rubrivivax sp. | reverse complement strand
CGCGCCGCCGCCCAGGGCCTTGACGGCGTCGGCCATGGTCTTGGCCTCGAAGGCCGACTGCGGCCAGGCGGCCAGCGCGGTTTGCGGCAACAGGCCGGCGCTGGCCAGCAGGCCGGCCACGGTGGCACTGTGGGCCAGCATGTCACGACGGGTCTGCATGAACTTGTCTCCTGGTCGGGATCGGTCGACATTGGTGCCCGCGGGGGGGGGGCAAGCGTTGCTGCCGGGATACGAAGCGTGCCGCGGCAACATCAATGCACGGATTGCACAAACCCAGGCTATCCTGAGTCATTCAGAGCCATCACCGTACTACCCAGATGGGCTATCCAGCATCCCCCGTTGCGGGAATAGACGCCTGCCGGTACGAACGACGCTAATCCACAGGCTGCAGGCGCCATCGACGCCACGGAGACAAGCATGCAATTCGACAAGGAATTCGACGCCTCGGGCCTGGCCTGCCCGCTGCCCATCGTGAAGACGAAGAAGGCCCTGGCCGACATGGCTTCGGGCTCGGTGCTCAAGGTCGTGGCCACCGACCCGGGTTCGGTGTGCGACATGGCCGCGTTTGCCGAACAGACCGGCAATGCGCTGCTCGAATCGGGCACCGAGAACAGCAAGTACGTCTTCTTCCTGAAGAAGGCCTGAGCCGTCGCGCTCTCAATTACCGGAGCCCACATGGCTGCCAAGAAGATGGCGATCATCGCCACCAAGGGTGCGCTGGACATGGCGTACCCGCCGTTGATCCTGGCCTCGACCGCAGCTGCACTCGGCTGGGAGGTACAGATCTTCTTCACCTTCCACGGCCTGCAATTGCTGCGCAAGGACTTGAGCGGCATCGCCATCAGCCCGATCGGCAATCCCGCGATGCCGATGCCGGTGCCGATGCCGGTGGTGGTGTCGATGCTGCCGGGCATGCAGGCCATGGCCACGTCGATGATGAAGGCCAAGATGAAGAAGAAGGGCGTCGCCTCGCTGGCGGAACTGCGCTCTCTGTGCCAGGAGGCCGAGGTCAAGTTCATCGCCTGCCAGATGACGGTCGATCTGTTCGACTTCAGCAAGAGCGACTTCATCGACGGCATCGAGTACGGCGGCGCGGCGACCTTCATGAAGTTCGCCGGCGAAACGGACGTCTGCCTGTTCATCTGAGGCGGCGCCCGCCGGCGGCCACGCAGCGCGACCCGGCGCGCGACTGAGGAGACCCATGGAAGCATCGGCGGCCGCTATCGGCGCACTCGTGGTGGGTGGCGGCTTCGTGCTCGCCTTCGTCTTCGGGCTCGTCGCGGCAAAGGCCAACTTCTGCACCATGGGCGCGCTGTCGGACATCGTCAACATGGGGCACTGGGGCCGCATGCGCATGTGGCTGCTGGCCATCGCGGTGGCCATCGTCGGCACCAGCCTGCTCGCCTACACCGGCCAGGTGGACCTCGCGAAGTCGGTGCCGCAGCGGCCGCTGCTGCCGTGGTTGTCGCTGGCTGTCGGCGGCCTGATCTTCGGCGTCGGCATGACGCTGGCCGGCGGCTGCGCCAACAAGAACCTCGTGCGCCTGGGCGGCGGCAGCGTGCGCTCGCTGGTGGTGCTGGTGTTCACCGGCATCGCCTCGTACATGACGCTCAAGGGCCTGTTCGGGCAGTGGCGCGCGAGCGTTCTCGACCCGGTGAACGTCAACCTGGGTGAACGCGGCTGGCCCGACCAGGGCCTGGCCACGGCGCTGGCCAAGGCCACCGGCATGGACGCCAAGGCCGCCTTGCTGGCGATGTCGGCCGTGTGCGTGCTGGGCCTGCTCGTCTTCGTGTTCAAGGACAAGCGCTTCCGCGGCAACGCAGTGCAGATCACCGGCGCCCTGGTGCTCGGCGTGCTCGTCGCGGCGGGCTGGTACGTCACCGGCCACCTCGGATATGGCGAGAACCCCGACACGCTGGAGACCGTCTACTTCGCCACCAATACGCGCACGCTCGAATCGCTGAGCTTCGTGGCCCCGCTGGCCTTCTCGCTCGAATTGCTCATGTTGTGGACCGACAAGTCGCTGCACGTCACCTTCGGCATCGCCAGCGTGCTGGGCGTGATCGCCGGCTCGGCGGCCTATGCGCTGGCCACGCGCACCTTCCGCTGGGAGGGTTTCGCGTCGATGGCCGACCTGCGCAACCAGCTCGTCGGCGCCATGCTGATGGGCTTCGGCGGCGTTACCGCGCTGGGCTGCACGATCGGCCAGGGGCTGTCTGGCCTGTCGACACTGGCCATAGGGTCGTTCATTGCCGTGGCCGGCATCATGGCCGGGTCGGTGGCGACGCTGAAGTACATGCTGTGGAAGATGGAGCAGGAATGATGAAAATACCACTGACGATTGCAGCTGCGATGGCGACGATGCTCGCCGGTTGCGCAGCCACGGCGCCGGCCGACATGGCTTGGGTGCCGCAGGCGCGCGCGGTGTCGACCTCGGTGCCGCCCAAGCTGCTGGCCGTGTTGCAGGAAGAGATCGCCCGCGGCGGCCCGGAAGGCGCCATCGCGGTGTGCCGCGAGCAGGCGCCGGCCCTGGCCCGCGCCGCATCGGAACAGACCGGCTGGACGGTGCGCCGCGTCAGCCTGCGCAACCGCAACCCGAAGGCCGTGCCCGATGCCTGGGAGCGTGCAGCGCTCGAGGACTTCGACCGCCGCGCCGCTGCCAAGGAGTCCGCGGCGACGCTGGAACGCGCCGAAGTCACGCTGGAGAACGGCCAGCCCGTGCAGCGCTACATGCGTGCGCTGCCGACGCTGCCGCTGTGCACGCAGTGCCACGGCGCGGCCGACAAGCTGAGTCCGGCCGTGGCGGCTCGTTTGAAGGCGCTCTATCCCGACGACCGCGCCACCGGCTACGCGGTCGGCGACATCCGCGGCGCGATGACGCTGCGCCGGCCCGTGCCGAAGTGAGCCGCCGCCGGGGCACCCGGCATCAGCGCGGATACCCCGCCTCGGCAGACGTCAGCAGGCGCTCGACGGCCGCTGCGCCGTCGCGTGCATGACGGTCCAGCGCCCGTTGCGCCAACTGGCTGAAGTGCGCGTACCCGCCCGCGATGGCACGCCGTAACGCCGAGCCGTCGTCGCCCAGCCGCCACTGCGCGTAGGCACCCGCGAGCGACGGGAACAGCAGCTCGCGCACGCCGTCGTAGTTGGCGAACCAGACATGGATCGACGCATCGGCCTGGCGCTCCAGCAGCGCCGGCAGGGTGACGCCGAGGTCGGCCAGGTGGTCGCGCACTGCGCGGGCGTAGAGGTCGGCACGGCGCGTGGGCAAGGCCAGCCGCATCGCCGCCCATCCCGGGTCCAGCCAGCGGCCGGCGCGGTACTCACCGAGCTCGTGCAGCACGAGCACTTCACTCTGCTCGTCGAGCCAGCGCGGCAATGCGGCCTCGAAGTCGCGGTCCAGCCCATAGGCCTGCACGGCGGCATGGAAGGCGCTGCCTTCGGGTTTGCGCAGCGTGTAGGTCTCGAACTTCTCCCAGCACCAGCGCGCGAGGGATTCGCGCCGCAGCACGATTGCCGGCTCGCCGCCGGCG
>JACZKT010000228.1 GCA_014859905.1 Rubrivivax sp. | reverse complement strand
CGCGCCGCCGCCCAGGGCCTTGACGGCGTCGGCCATGGTCTTGGCCTCGAAGGCCGACTGCGGCCAGGCGGCCAGCGCGGTTTGCGGCAACAGGCCGGCGCTGGCCAGCAGGCCGGCCACGGTGGCACTGTGGGCCAGCATTTCACGACGGGTTTGCATCAGTCTCTCCTTATGCTTGATCCAAATCATCCGATAGGCTTCTGGGCATGCCAACCGGTGCATACCCGCTGCGGTGTTGCACCTACTTCTTTTGGGTAGTCAGCGCCTGGCGCCCTCGGCCAGCCACTTGGCGAGGGGCGCGCAGGGAACAGGCCAGCCCGCTACGGCATGCCGACGATCGACGCCGTCGCCATCAGCTCTTCGAACAGCGCCATCGACACCGCGCCCGACACCGCGTACGGGTCCAGCGTCGGGCGCTCCGAATACTTCAGCAGCAGCGCCGGGTTCAGCCGCGTCATGTCGACCTGGCCCATCGACCAGCCGGCGAAGCGCCGCTCGCCGATCTCCTCGTAGCTGAGCAGTTCGACGTCGGTGTGGCAAGGGTCGCTGGCGATGCGGTTGTAGAGCCGGTTCACCGCGCTGCGCCCGCCTTCCAGCACCTGCAGGAAGATGCCTTCGCCGAAGCACAGCACGCCGGTCACGCCGAGCATGGGGTTGTTGGCCTTGGACTTGCGCAGGATGGCGATCAGCTGTTCCTGGTCCACCGCCGGCAGGGCGCGGCTGGCATACATGAGTCGCACGAGCATCGGGTCTCCTGTTCAGGCGGTGCGTTTGCGTGGCAGCAGCGAGAGGAATTCGCGGCGCAGGTTGGCGTCCTTCAGGAAGGCGCCGCGCATCACGCTGTTGACCATGGCGGTATCGGTGTCCTTGACACCGCGCCAGTGCATGCAGAAGTGGTCGGCCTCCATCACGATGGCCAGGCCGTCGGGGCGTACCCGTTGCTGCAGTTCGTTGGCCAGCATCGTCACCGCCTCTTCCTGGATCTGCGGCCGGCTCATGATCCAGTCGCAGATGCGCGCGTACTTGCTCAGGCCGATGAGGTTGCTGTGCTCGTTGGGCAGGATGCCGATCCAGACACGGCCGAAGATCGGGCACATGTGGTGGCTGCAGGCGCTGCGTACCGTGATCGGGCCCACGATCATGAGCTCGTTCAGCCGCTCGGCGTTGGGGAACTCGGTGACCGCGGGCATCGGCACGTAGCGGCCGCGGAAGACCTCGTCGACGTACATCTTGGCCACGCGCTGCGCGGTTTCGTTGGTGTTGTGGTCGCTGTCGGTGTCGATGACCAGCGCACGCAGCAGCTCCTGCATCCTGGCCTGCACCTCGGCCTTGAGCTCTTCGACTTCGCCCGCGCGCACGAAGGCGGCGATGTTGTCATTGGCGTGGTAGCGGCGCTCGGCGGCCACCAGCCGGTAGCGGATGCGCTCGGAGGCCGGCAGCTGCGCCAGCTCTTCCTCGCTGCGAAAGATGCGGGCGCCCGTGTCGGCGGGGGGCGGTGAGTTGCGGGCCATGCGGGCGGCGACGGGATCGCTGAGGGCAGCAAGAGCGGCATTGTGCGCCGCTGCGGCCGGCCCTGCCGGGCACGCGGCTGTTGGCTCTAGACTGCAGCGATGACCGGCGCCTCCCCCTCGCCGCCGCTGTGGCGGCAACTCGAACACACGGCCGACGCGCTGCTGGCCG
>JACZKT010000227.1 GCA_014859905.1 Rubrivivax sp. | reverse complement strand
GACGCCGACCTGGCCGAACTCACGCGCTCGGTGCTTGCCGATCTGGCGCAGGCCGGTGCCACGCGCGTGGTGCAGCGCGCGCGCGACGAGCTGCTGGCCACCATGGCCTGCCATGGCGCGGTGCGCGCCAACCGGCGCCTCACGATCGAGGAGATGAATGCCTTGCTGCGCGAGATGGAGGCCACCGAGCGCGCCGATACCTGCAACCACGGCCGGCCGACCTGGCGCCAGGTGACGATGAAGGAGCTGGACGCGCTGTTCCTGCGCGGGCGCTGACGCGCGGCAGGCACGCCGGGCCGAGAGCCGATGGTTCAGGACGAGGTCCGGCGCCGCCGCAGGCGCGCCCGACGCTTGAGTCGCACGTGCAGGTGCCAGACGCCGTTGACGAACAGATAGGCGGCCACGCCGAAGCTGCAGGCGAAGGCCAGTGCGCCGACGATCAGCGGTTTGCCGACCTGCGTCAGTCCGTGCCAGGCCCGGCGCCAGATGCTGCGCGGGTCGCCCGGGCGTGCTTCGGGTGCGGTGGCCAGGGCGGGCACGTCCGCGCCGCGCACCGATTCACCCAGGATGGCGCTGCCGACGCGCCAGGCCGCGTAGTACACGGGCGGGAAAGTCAGCGGGTTGTTGACCAGCGTGCTGGCCACCGCGGCCGGCACGTTGGCGCGCAGCGCCACGGCGGCAGCCGCCGACAGCGGGATCTGGGCGATGGGGATGAGGAAGGCGAAGAACACACCCACGCCGACGCCGGTCGCGATGCCGCGCCGGCTCACGTGCCATAGCCGCGGGTGCAGCAGCGCCGGCCCCAGCCAGCGCAGCCAGCGGTTGCGACTGATCTGTTCAGGGGTCGGCAGCAGGCGGCGCAGGCGCTCGTTCATCGCTACGCGCTGCGCGCCCCCGCGCCGGGTTTCAAGCTGCCAGCAACTGCCGCAGTACGAAGGGCAGGATGCCGCCGTGCTTGTAGTAGTCGACCTCGATCGCGGTGTCGATGCGCAGCGTGACCGTGACTTCGCGCGTTGCGCCGTCGGTGCCGGTGATGACGACCTTGGCGTCCGACAAAGGCTTGATGTCGTCGGCCAGCACCACGTCCACGACCTCGTCGCCCTTCAGGCCCAGCGTTTCCCACGACTCGCCGGCCTTGAACTGCAGCGGCAGCACGCCCATGCCGATGAGGTTGCTGCGGTGGATGCGCTCGAAGCTGCGCGCCACCACGGCCTTGATGCCCAGCAGCGCCGTGCCCTTGGCGGCCCAGTCGCGGCTGGAGCCGGTGCCGTACTCCTCGCCGGCGAAGACGACGGTCGGGATGCCCGCGCCGCTGTAGCGCATCGCCGCGTCGTAGATGGCCATCTTCTCGGGAGCGCCGCCGCCGGGGGGCCGGTACAGCGTGTAGCCGCCTTCTTCGCGGCTGCCGTCGGCCTTGGCCGGGATCATCAGGTTCTTGATGCGCACGTTGGCGAAGGTGCCGCGCATCATCACCTCGTGGTTGCCGCGGCGCGCGCCATAGCTGTTGAAGTCGGTCTTCAGCACGCCGTTGTCCAGCAGGTACTTGCCGGCCGGCGTGGTCTCCTTGAACGAACCGGCAGGGCTGATGTGGTCGGTGGTGATGCTGTCGCCGAACAGGCCCATGATGCGCGCACCGGTGACGCCGGCGTCCAGCGCCTTGGGCGCCATCGCGAAGTCCTGGAAAAACGGCGGCTCGGCGATGTAGGTGCTCTTGGGCCAGGTGTAGACCTCGCCCGTCACGCCCTTGATCTTCTGCCACAGCTTGCCGGGGTCGCTCTTGACCTTGCCGTAATTGGCGCGGAAGGCACGGCCGTTCATCGCGAACTTCATCAGCTTGTAGATCTCGTCGCTGGTCGGCCAGATGTCGCCCAGGTAGATGTCACGGCCCTTGGTGCCCTTGCCCACCGGCTCGGTCATCAGGTCGCGGTTCACGGTGCCGGCGATCGCGTAGGCCACCACCAGCGGCGGGCTGGCCAGGAAGTTGGCCTTCAGATTCGGGTGGATGCGGGCTTCGAAGTTGCGGTTGCCCGAGAGCACCGCGGCGCACACCAGGTCGCTGCCGGTGATGACCTCGTTGATCTCGGGCGTCAGGTCGCCGGCGTTGCCGATGCAGGTCGTGCAGCCGTAGGCGGCGACGTTGAAACCCAGCTTTTCCAGGTAGGGCAGCAAGCCGGCCTTTTCCAGGTACTCGGTGACGATGCGCGAGCCCGGGGCGAGCGAAGTCTTGATGTGTTTCCTGACCTTCAGCCCGGCCTCGACGGCCTTCTTGGCCAGCAGGCCGGCGGCCAGCAGCACACCCGGGTTGCTGGTGTTGGTGCAGCTGGTGATGGCGGCGATGAGCACGTCGCCGTTCCTGATCTCGATGCCGTCGCTGGTCTTGAAGCCCATCATGAGTTTCTCGGCCGGCTGGTTGAAGCCGTTGTCGGCGGCGCCGGCGCTGTAGAGCTGGCTGAACTTGCTCTTCACGTCGCCTAGCTCGATGCGGTCCTGCGGGCGCTTGGGCCCGCTCAGGCTCGGCGCCACGGTGGCCAGGTCCAGCCTGACCAGCCTGGTGTAGTCGATGTCGGCCGCGGCGGGCACGCCGAACATCTTCTGCGCCTTGAAGTAGGCCTCGAAGGCCTCGATCTCGGCCTTCGTGCGGCCGGTACCCTGGAAGTACTCGATGGTCTTTTCGTCGACCGGGAACAAGCCCATCGTGGCGCCGTATTCGGGCGCCATGTTGGCGATGGTGGCGCGGTCGGGCAGGCTCAGCGTGCGCGTGCCCTCACCGCAGAACTCGACGAACTTGCCGACCACCTTTTCCTTGCGCAGCATCTCGGTCACGGTCAGTACCAGGTCGGTGGCGGTGACGCCTTCACGCAGCTGGCCGCTGAGCTCGAAGCCCACCACGTCGGGGGTCAGGAAGTACACCGGCTGGCCCAGCATGCCGGCCTCGGCCTCGATGCCGCCCACACCCCAGCCGACGACGCCGATGCCGTTGATCATCGTCGTGTGGCTGTCGGTGCCGACCAGGGTGTCGGGGTAGTAGACCTTGGAGGTCTTCCCGTCCGCCGACTTCGCAGCGGGGGTCTTGTGCACGCCGCGCGCCAGGTACTCCAGGTTGACCTGGTGCACGATGCCGAATCCGGGCGGCACGACGCCGAAGGTGTCGAAGGCGTCCATGCCCCATTTCATGAACTGGTAGCGCTCCTCGTTGCGCTGGAATTCCAGCTTCATGTTCAGGTCCAGCGCGCGCTTGTTGCCGAAGTGGTCGATCATCACCGAGTGGTCCACCACCAGGTCCACCGGCACCAGGGGTTCGATGCGCTTGGGGTCCATGCCCATCCTCTCGGCGACGTTGCGCATGGCCGCCAGGTCGGCCAGCAGCGGCACGCCGGTGAAGTCCTGCAGCACGACGCGGGCGACGACGAAGGGAATCTCCGCGGTGCGCTCGGCCACCGCCTGCCACTGCGCGAGTTGCGCCACGTGTTCGGCGGTGACCTTCTTGCCGTCGCAGTTGCGCAGCACGCTCTCGAGCACGATGCGGATCGATACCGGCAGCCGGCTCACGCCCGGGTAGGCCCGGGCCAGCGCGGGCAGCGAATAGAACCGGCCTTCCTTGCCGGAGGCGGTCTTGAAGGTCTTCAGTGTCTTGGCGTAGG
>JACZKT010000226.1 GCA_014859905.1 Rubrivivax sp. | reverse complement strand
AGCTCGACCAGGTCGTCGGGCGACGGCCGGGCGCTGTCGAGCACGCGCCGCCAGGGCCCGGCGCCGGCAGGACGAGGCGGGGGCTCGAAATCCAGCGGCTGCCGCCAGGCATTGAGCGCAAAGTACATCAGCCACTGCCCGGACAGCGTGACGGCGCTCAGCGCCAGGCTGTGCGACCACGGCGCCAGGTCCGGGGCACCGGGGTGCACGCCGTGCAGGCGCACCTGGGCCTGGCTCGTCAGCTGCGCCAGCGTCAGGTGGCGGTCCTCGCGCACCGAGTCGCGCAGTGAACGCAGCCCGATCAGCCCGCGCACGAAGCGGTGGATGCCGGCATGGCGCTCGAGCAGCCGCCAGTCGAGCCAGTGCGTCTCGTTGTCCTGGCACCAGGCGTTGTTGTTGCCGTGCTGCGTGCGGCGCATCTCGTCGCCCATGCGCAGCATCGGCGTGCCCAGCGACAACACGGTGATCGCCAGCAGGTTCTTCACCTGCCGCGTGCGCAGCGCCAGCACCGTGGGGTCGTCGGTCGGCCCTTCGACGCCGCAGTTCCAGCTCAGGTTGTGGTCGTCGCCGTCGCGGTTGCCCTCGCCGTTGGCGTGGTTGTGCTTGACGTTGTAGGAAACCAGGTCCTCGAGCGTGAAGCCGTCATGGCTGGTGACGAAGTTGATGCTCTGCGCCGGTTCGCGCGGCCGCTTGCCGTACAGGTCCGGGCTGCCGAGCAGACGGTCGGCCAGCCGCGGCACGGTGCCGGCGTCGCCGCGCACGAAGGCCCGCACGTCGTCGCGGAACTGGCCGTTCCATTCCTTCCAGTGCTTGCCGGGGAAACGCCCCACGCGGTACAGCCCGCCGGCGTCCCAGGCCTCGGCGATGAGCTTGGTGCCGGCCAGCACCGGCTCGGTGGCGATGTCCCACAGCACCGGGGTGTCGGTCTGCGGCACGCCATGCTTGTCGCGTGTGAACACGGCCGCGAGGTCGAATCGGAAGCCGTCGACGTGCATCACCTGCACCCAGTAGTGCAGGCTGTCCAGGATCAGCCGGCGCACCACCGACAGGCCGGCGTTGAGCGTGTTGCCGCAGCCCGAGTGATTGGCGTAGCGGCCGCCCGGCTCCAGCAGGTAATAGCCGGTGTTGTCCAGCCCGCGCAGGCTGCAGGTGGGGCCACGCTCGTCGCCCTCGGTGGTGTGGTTGAAGACGACGTCGAGGATCACCTCCAGCCCGGCGCGGTGCAGCGCCTTGACCATGTCGCGGAATTCGTCGAGCACCGCCAGCGGCGCGCTGGCGCTGCTGTAGCCCGGGTGCGGCGCGAAGAACGAGAACGGCGAATAGCCCCAGTGGTTGACGAGCCCGGGCGGTGCGTCCTGGACGTCGAACGCGAACACCGGCATCAGCTCGACCGCGGTGACGCCGAGGTCGACCAGGTAGGGGATCTTCTCCACCAGCGCCGCGAAAGTGCCGCGCCTCTCCGGCGCCACGCCCGCACTCGAGTGCTGCGTGAAACCGCGCACGTGCAGCTCATAGATCACGGTGGCGGCGAACGGGCGCTGCAGCGGGACATCGCCCTCCCAGTCGTAGGCGTGGTCGTCGGTGGCCACGCTCTTGGCCGCCTGCGCGTCGTTGCGCCCCGGCGCGCAGGCAGCGGCACGGCGGTAGTCGGCAGGCAGCGCGACCGCACGGCCGTAGGGGTCGAGCAGCACCTTGTCGACGTCGAAGCGCAGGCCGCGTTCGGGGTCGAAGGGCCCGAACGCGCGGTAGGCGTAGAGCTGGCCCGGCACCACGCCGGGCACGAAGGCGTGCCAGTAGTCGCCGCTGCGGTGGTCGTGGCTGTCGAGCGTGATCACGCGCGCCGGTTCGGCGTCGTCGGCGGCGTCGTACAGCAGCAGCTCCAGCCGCTCGGCGTGGCGCGAAAAGACGCTGAAGTTCATGCCGCCCGCTTGCGGGCAGGCGCCCAGCGGGTGCGGCCGGCCGCGAGCGGCGGGGTCGAAGACCATCGTGGCATTCTGCAGGCCCGCTGCGGCCGGTGCTTGAGCGCCGTCAAGGCCGCCACGCGGGCCGCGCCGCGGCTCAGCCGGTGCCGTACTTGGTGGCGAACTCGATGCCCACCTGCTGCAGCAGCGCGGTGGGCATCACGCCACCGGCGCACACGATGACGGCGTCGTTGGGCAGGGCCTTCGATATGCCCGCGCTGCGCAGCCATACCTCGGTGGCGTCGATGCGTTCGACCTCGCTGTCCAGGGCCACCTGCAGCCGGCCGGCCGCCGACTGCTCCTGCAATCGCTGCCGGTTGCGTTCCTTGATGCGCGAGAACGCCGCGCTGCGATACGACAGCGTGACCTGCGTGCCCGGCTGCTCCGACAAGGCGACCGCGGCTTCCACGGCGCTGTCGCCGCCACCGACGACGAGCACGGCCTGCCCGCGGTACTGCTCGGCGTCCACCAGCCGGTAGACCACCTTGGTGGTCTCTTCGCCGGCCACGCCAAGCTTGCGCGGCGAGCCCCGCCGGCCGATGGCCAGCAGCACCGACCGCGCGTGATGGCGGCCGCGGTTGGTGCTGACGATGAAGGTCTCGCCCTGGCGCTCGATGCCTTCCATGCGCTCGTCGAAGGCGATCTGCAGGCCGGTCCTGCGCACCACGTCGTGCCAGAAGGCCAGCAGCTTCTCCTTCTCGACGTCGTGCATGCGCACCTGGCCCACCAGTGCCAGCTTGACCGGGGCCGTCATCGCGATCTTGTGGCGCGGGTAGTGGTAGACCGCGCCACCCAGCGCCTCTTCCTGCTCGATGAGCCGGTAGCGAAGGCGGTGTTCCAGCGCGCTCAGGCCGGCCGAAATGCCGGCGGGTCCGGCGCCGACGATCAGCACGTCCAGTTCAGCGGACCCGGCCTGTCGTCTGCGGATGGCCTCGATCGCCTGGCGCCCTTGTTCGGCGGCCTTGCGGATCAGGCCCATGCCGCCCAGTTCGCCGGCGATGAACAGGCCCGGTACGTTGGACTCGAAGCTGGGCGACACCGAAGGGATGTCGACACCGCGCCTTTCGGTGCCGAAGACGAGGCTGATGGCCTCCACCGGGCAGGCCGCCTGACAGGCACCGTGGCCGATGCAGGCGACGGGATTCACAAGTACCGCCTTGCCGCCAACCACGCCGAGTGCGCCCTCGGGGCAGGCGCGTGTGCAGCCACCGGAGCCGATGCAGCGATGCGGGTCCACCACCGGGTGCAGCGACGGCGGCTCGTTCAGGCCCAGCCGCTCCGACGCCTGCTGCGCCAATGCGTGGGCGCGCTCGCTGCGCTTGCGCAGCCACAGGTAGACCGAGATCGCCGTGACGGTCACTGCGCCGTAAAGCAGCAGCGATGGGGTCGAGTCTGAAAACGGGTCCATGGGGGCGGTGTCAGAGCTGTCGAAGGGGCGCCGCGCGTGACTTCAGCTCAGCTTCAGGCTTGTTTTTTATTGTCAATCCCACGGAACCAAGTTGCAGCCGTCCAAGGCCTCGCGTTCATGGCGTCGCCCGACAAAAAACCATTATGTAACAAGGGTTTGGGTTGCCGCAGTCCGGCGAACAGTTCCATCGAACGGCGCTGCGGCGCCGTGCCAACTGGATACATGGCGCGCCTGCATGTCGCTAGTGTGCAACCGATCGTTTCATGTTGGGGTCCTTTGACCCGGCCAGATGACGCCGCCGTTGCTGTTCACGGCCCCTGTTCACCACTACTGCTACAGGCCGCATCGACTCTACTGCCCCATGAACCACTCAGCCGCCATCGATGAAACCCAGGCCAGCACGCTGATGGGAGAACAGCTGGATCAACGCCCGCAAGCCACACCGGTGCGCTTGTCCCGGCGCAGCGACGCCGTGACCTACGTCGTCATTCTGGGTCTGGTTCTGGCGGCGTGGCTGGTCAGCCGCACGGGCTTGTACAGCGCGCGCTCGGAGGTCAGCTACTGGATAGGGGTCGTGGGCGGCAGCATGATGCTGCTGCTCTTTGCCTATCCGCTGCGCAAGCGGTGGGCGGTGCTGGCGCATTGGGGCAAGACCAAGCACTGGTTCGTCGTGCACATGGTGCTGGGCATCCTCGGACCGGTGCTGGTGCTGGCGCACTCGTTGTTCTACATCGGGTCGGTGAATGCCGGCGTGGCGCTGTTCAGCATGCTGGTCGTGGCTGCCAGCGGCGTCATCGGGCGCTTCATCTACCTGCGCATCCACCTCGGCCTCGGGGGCGAGCGGCTCAGCCTGCAGGCGCTGCAGCAGACCCTGGGATTCAAGGCCGACGCGGTGCACAGCCAACTGGCCTTCGCGCCGCTGGCCGAGGCCCGCTTGCGTGCGCTGGGGGTCCACGCCGGCAAGCCCTCCGACGGCTGGGGCGAGCATCTGCGTCGCACGCTGGTGCTGCCCTGGGGGATCCGACGTGTGCGCCACCATTGCCAGCGTGAAACCGACGCTGCTCTGGCCCGCGTGGCCTGCCAGCGACATTGGGACGCCGCCGCGCTGCGCGAACGGCAGCAGCGGGCGCGGCTGCTGGTGGCCGACTACACCGGCACCGTGCTGCGCGTGGCGCAGCTGGCTGCCTACACCAAGCTGTTTTCGCTGTGGCATGTGCTGCACGTGCCCTTCGTATTCCTGATGGTGCTGTGTGCCATTGCGCATGTCGTCGCCGTGCACGCGTACTGACGCGCCGTGGCCGATGACCGTGAGCCGCCGCTGCGTGCGCCGCAGGCATCCGCATGAAAGGCCCGCTTCGCCTGTGGCAGACCGGCTGGCTGCTGTTGGCCGCGTTCTGGCTGCTGCCGGCCGCGGCGCAGTCGCTGGAATCGGCGCTGTCGCCCGGGCCTCTGATCAAGGGACACCTCAAGGCCGAAGCGGATTGTTCGAACTGCCACGTGCGTTTCCAGCGCGCGGGCCAGGACAAGCTGTGCATCGTCTGCCACAAGGGCGTTGGGCAGGACCTGCAGGACGGCACCGGCCTGCACGGCCGGCGGCATCGCGAAACGCCACGTGCCTGCCGCAGTTGCCACACCGACCACCGCGGGCGTGAGATGCACATTGCCGAATTCGACACGCGGAGCTTCGACCACCGGCAGACCGACTACCTGCTCAAGGGCAAACATGTCGGCCCGGAATGCAAGGCCTGTCATGTCACGGGCAAGAAATACCGCGACGCGCCGCACGACTGCCTGGGATGCCACCTCAAGGACGACAAGCACAAGGGCACGCTGGGCAAGGCGTGTGCAGACTGCCACGTGGAGCAGGGCTGGAAGGAGACCCGCTTCGACCACGACAAGACGAAGTTCGTGCTGACCGGCAAGCACGTGGACACGCGCTGCGACGGCTGCCACAAGTCCGCCGTCTACAGCGGCGCGCCGGACACCTGCATCGGCTGCCACCGCAAGGACGACAAGCACAAGGCGCGCTATGCCGACAAGTGCGAAACCTGCCATACGACGCGCAACTGGACCGGCATCACCTTTCGCCACGACAGCGACACGCGCTACGTGCTGCGCGGCAAGCACCGCCAGGCCCGCTGCGACAGCTGCCACACCGGCTTCATCTACCGCGACAAGCTGGGTTCGGCCTGTGCCGACTGTCACCGCAAGGACGACAAGCACAAGGGCACGCTGGGCCAGGAATGCGTCGCCTGCCACGCCGAGCGCGACTGGAAGGAAACGGCGCGTTTCGACCACGAGCTGAGCCGCTTCCCGCTGCGCGGCGGGCACACCAAGCCGCCCTGCAAGGATTGCCACAGCAGCCCGATGTACAAGGAAACGCCCAGCGAGTGCATTGCCTGCCACCGCAAGGACGACAAGCACGAAGGCACACTGGGCCGCGCCTGTGCCGACTGCCACAGCGACGCCAACTGGAAGGCCAGCCGCTTCGAGCATGCGCGCACGCGCTTCGGCTTGCGCGAAGGGCATGCCGTGCCGCCGCTGAAGTGCGCCGACTGCCATGTCAGCCACAAGAGCTACCGACCCACCGCGCTCGAGTGCATCGCCTGCCACCGCAAGGACGACAAGCACGAGGCGCAGCTCGGCACCCGTTGCGAGAGCTGCCACGCGCAAAGCAGCTGGCGCAGTGCACGCTTCGACCACGCAGCGGCGCGTTTCGTACTCGCAGGCGCACATGTCCGGGTCGAATGCAGGTCCTGCCATCTCAGCCCGCGCTACCGCGATGCCGCGCGCGACTGCATCGGCTGCCACCGCAAGGACGACAAGCACCAGGCCCGCTACGGCGAGAAGTGCGAGAGCTGCCACAACATGCGCGACTGGCGCCTGTGGTCCTTCGACCATGAGCGGCGCACCGACTATCGCCTGGAAAGCGGCCATGCCAAGGTGCCCTGCGATGCCTGCCACGCCGGCGCGGCGCCCGCCGGCAAGGCCATCGCCCCGCTGCGCCGCGACTGCCTGAGCTGCCACCGCCGCGACGACGTGCACGACGGCGCCTTCGGGGCGCGCTGCGAGCAATGCCACGAGGTGAGCCGATGGAAGAAGGTGAGCAACCGGCAGCGCAGCTCTGCGATGCAAGCCGCCCCGGCGGCGCGTGTGCGCCAGACGACGGGTGCGGCATGAGTGCCCGGCGACAGGCGCCCGGACGAGGCATCACAAAGACGTGGTGGCGGCCGGGCTGGCCGCTCGCCTGGCTGCTGCTGCTGTGCAGCAGCGCCTGGGCCCAGGCGCCTGCGAGCGACTTCGACCACCTGCGCACCGGCTTCGCGCTCGGCGGCGCCCACGCCGACGCGCGTTGCGAGTCATGCCACGTCGGTGGTGTCTTCAAGGGCACGCCGCGCGAGTGCGAAGCCTGCCATGTCTCGGGTGCCCGCCTTGCCAAGTCCAACGTGGTCAAGGGCGCCGGCCACATCCCCACTACGCTGGCCTGCGAGAGTTGCCACAACACGCGCAGTTTCGGCGGCGCCCGCGTCAACCACGCGGCCGTGGCCAAGGGGAAATGCGGAACCTGCCACGACGGGGGCCACGCGATTGGCAAGTCCAGCAACCACCTTCTCACTGCGACGGCCTGCGACAGCTGCCACAGCCCGACAGGCTGGCGCCCGGTGCTGGCCTTCGATCACGCCGGCATCGCGGCCGGCTCGTGTGCCAGCTGCCACAACGGAACGCAGGCCAGCGGACGCAGCGCCGCGCACACGCCCTACTCGCAGGTCTCGGCCCTCTCGGGCGAGGCCTGTGATGCTTGCCACAAGGCGGGGTTCCGCGCGTGGACGCCGGCCAAGCTGCACACCAACGTCGGCGTGGCGGCGCAGTGCGCCACCTGCCACATGTCGAGCAAGCCCACGAACGGCATCCACAGCGGCCAGACCGTGTGCGAGAGCTGCCACAAGACCGCCGCCACCTGGGCCGCCAAGGTCGACCACGGCAAGTACACGGCGGCCACCGACTGCACCGGCTGCCACAGCGGCGGCGGCGCCAGCGGCAAGGGCTCCGCGCACATGCCGGTGGGGACCACCAACTGCGTCGCTTGCCACACGACCTCGACCTGGAAGCCCAGCCGCTTCGACCACACCCAGGGGACGATGACG
>JACZKT010000225.1 GCA_014859905.1 Rubrivivax sp. | reverse complement strand
GTGCGGCCCCGAGGCGGCCTGTGGCACATCGGACCGCGTGCCCTGGGCGGGGCGGCCGCGCTGGGCGTCGGCGCATACCTCGGGCTGATGCTTGTCGCGGGCGGCGGGGTCGCCCTGCGGCCCGCGTCGATGTCCGTCTTCTCTGGCGAGCCGCCCGGCGCTTACTGCGCGGGGCTGCCGTCGTGTTCCGCACGAGGAAGGTGACATGCAACATCGTGGACTCGTCACGGCCCTGATCCTGTCGGTACTGCTCAATCTGGGAGTGGTCGGCGCCGCCGGCTACCGCGCGCTGGTCCGGGATCGCCCGGGTGAGGCCGACCTGGCCTCACGGCTGAAACTCGACGCAGCGCAACGCACGCGCTGGCGCGGCCTAGAGCAAGACTTCGTGCGCGAGCTCGACGCCGGCTGGCAGGAGATTGCCCGCCACCGGGAGGCGCTGGTGCGAGAGGTGTTCTCTGAACGGCCCGATCCGGCGCGCATCGAAGCCGCACGCGCCCGCATCGCCGAGGTCCAGATGCAGCAGCAGCAACGCGTGATCGCCCAGTTCCTGCAGGAGCGGGAGATCCTGAACACCGAGCAGAGACGCGAACTGGTCAACGTGTTGCTGCGCGAGGAGCCGGCCGCACCGCGCGAGCGGCAATTGCACGGGGGGAAATGATTCACCGGCGATGTCGTCGGCGGTGGCTGGAACATTCGGTTCCCCGGTTCGTTGAAGCATGCAGGAGGGCGGCGATGTTGCCGGCCTCCAATCGATCAACCGGAGAATCCTGAAATGATGACCGCGAACCGCTCTACCTTGCGCCGCTACTTGACCCTCGTCGCCGGCGCCGTCGCCCTGTCGTGGGGCGCGGCGGCCCAGGCCCACTGCGATACCCTGGACGGCCCCGTCGTCAACGAAGCGCGCAAGGCGCTCGACACCGGCAACGTCAACCTGGTACTGGGCTGGGTGCAGAAGAAGGACGAGGCGGAAGTCCGCGATGCCTTCCAGAAGTCCGTCAGCGTGCGCAAGACCGGCGCCGCGGGCAAGGAACTGGCCGACACCTACTTCTTCGAGACCTTGGTGCGCGTCCACCGCGCCGGCGAGGGCGCTCCGTACACGGGACTGAAGCCCGCCGGCGAGATCGAACCGGCCATCGCCGCCGCCGACAAGTCGATCGTGACCGGCAAGCTGGAGCCCGTGGCCAAGCTCGTCAAGGAACAGATGGAGCACGGACTGCACAAGCAGTTCGAGGCGGTCGCCTCGAAGAAGAAGTTCAACCCGAACGACGTGGAGGCAGCGCGCTCCTTCGTGGGCGCTTACGTCGAGTACGTGCACTATGTCGAGGGGTTGTACAACGCGGCCGGCCCCGCGAAGTCCGAGCATGCGGGTCATGCGTCCGCGGCTGTGGCGGCGACGGCTGCCGCCAAGCCAACGGGGCATCAGCACTGACGCGCAAGCCAGCGTCGCGGCTCTACCCGCCCGGCGCTCGGCCTGATCGAGGTGGTGCATGCGGTCAACCAGTACCGCAACCACCTCGACCACGCTGGCTTCACGCTAATCCGCGACGTTCACTGACTCTGAAGGAGATCGATCATGAAGTTCACGATTCCCCATCCCCTGCAACACGAACACGAAGTCCTGCACGACCGGCTACGCCAGGCCACGCAGGCCGGCGGCGAAGTTGGCGAAGCGGCGAAGATGCTGGCGCGCCTGATGCACCCGCACTTCGTGAAGGAAGACCAGATCGCACTGCCTCCGCTGAGCCTGCTCGCAGTGCTGGCGCGCGGCGAATGGACCGCCGAGATGGCCGAGGTACTGACGCTCACCGACCAGCTCGAGGCCGAGTTGCCGCTCATGCTGGCCGAGCACCAGACCATCGTTGCGGCCTTGAATACCCTGCGCGAGGCTGCTGCACGCGCCGGGCGGACCGAGATCGTCGCCTTCGCCGAAGAACTGGTCGAACACGCGCGCACCGAGGAAGAGGTGATGTACCCTGCCGCGGTGCTGGTCGGGCAGGTGGTGCGGGAACGGCTGGGCCAGCGCGCGCGCGCGTCAACGTGAGAATGGCGGCCACGTACACGTCGCGCTGCTGCTGCACCGGCCCAAGGCGGCGGTGTTCGCGGAGATCGAGCGCAACCCGAAGTTCGCGCGGCACCTGATCGCGGGCCTGGCGCCAGCGCATCGAGCGTCTGGTGCGTGAGCTGGACCGCCAGGCACTGGGCAGGGGCAGCGAGCGCTTCATCGACTGCCTGCTGCACCGCGGCAGGGGTCAGGCGGGCCCATTCATCGTGACCAAGAAGAACAACGGCGCGCCGGGCACTGACGGCGTGACGTTCGAGGTCATCGAGGCGCAAGGCACCGAGCGGTTCCTCGAGCAGATTCGTGACGAGCTGACCGAGCGCACCTATGTGCCGCTACGGGCGCGGCGGCAGGAGATACCGAAGGACGGAGGCAAGGTCCGCGTCCTGTCGATCCCTGCCATCCGGGACCGAGTGGTGCAAGGGGCACTCAAGCTGATACTGGAGCCGATCTTCGAGGCTGACTTCCAGCCTGGGTCGTATGGCTACCGACCGAAGCGGACAGCGCATCAAGCGGTGGACCGCGTGGCGGGGGCGATCGTTCAGCACAAGACGTGCGTCATCGATCTGGATCTGCGCGCCTACTTCGATACCGTGCGGCATCACCTGCTGCTGGAGAAAGTGGCGCACCGTGTTCACGACGACGATGTCATGCGGCTGCTGAAATTGATGCTCAAGGCATCGGGCAAACAAGGCGTTCCGCAAGGCGGTGTCATCTCCCCGCTGCTCAGCAACATCTACCTGACCGAGGTGGATCGGATGCTCGAGCGCGCGAAGGCTGTGACGCGCTACGGGCGGTACGCCGCCATCGAGTACGCGCGGTTCGCCGATGACTTGGTGGTCCTCGTGGACGCTCATCCGCGACATGCATGGCTGAAGTGGGCGGTGCCAATGCGACTGCGACAGGAACTGGCCAAACTGCAGGTCGAGATCAATGAAGAGAAGAGCACCACCGTCGAATTGGACCGAGGCGACAGCTTCGGCTTCCTTGGGTTCGAGTTCCGCCGCATCCGCTCACGCAGCGGTGCGTGGCGGCCGCACTACACGCCCAAGCTCAAGAAGCGAACGGCGCTGTTGGGCAAGCTGCGCGATCGCCTGCAGCGCCGGCGGCACGTCGATGCCGCCACGGCTCAGCACGATCACCGGCAGCGCACCGTAGGGCCACGGCTCGAAGCCGCGTACCGTGTCGAAGCTGCGCCTCCCCATCACCAGCGCATCCACGCCGGCGACAAAGGCCGCATAGCCGAAGTCCTCGCACGCCGGCGCACCGGCGTGCGCCCGGTCGAGCCAGTCGATCGCACCGTCTTCGCGCGCGATGAAGCCGTCGGCGCTGGCGGCGATGAACCCCCGCGCCCGTGCGCGGCGCGCGTCGCGGCGGCGCTCGAAGCTGCGCTCGACGCAAGGCTCGCCGCGAAAGACGGCCGCCTGTCGGCCAGTGCCGGCAAACCCAAGCCGCTCGAGCAGCCGGACCGACGCCGCGTTGCGCTCGTCGGTGACCGCGACGACGCGGTCGATGCCGATGCCCTCGAACAGCATCGCCAGGGCTTCGCCGACCGCTTGCAGGCCCCAGCCCCGACCCTGCGCCTCGTGCGCGAGAGTGAAGCCGATCTCGGCGCTGCCGTCGCCTTGCAC
>JACZKT010000224.1 GCA_014859905.1 Rubrivivax sp. | reverse complement strand
CTGGGGTCCCGCCGCGGCGCCCGAGGCGAGCGACGAGGCGGACGACCCCGATCACGAACCCCTGCGGCGCGACGAGCACGGTGCCGAGAAGCATCGCGCCCATGAGCACGAGGGCCACCTGCTGGCTGTACACGGTGAGGGTCTGGAACACGAGCAGGATCAGGAAGGAGCCCACCAGGGTGGCGGTGATGTCACCGCGGCCGGAGAAGGCGACCCAGACGATCGGCATCGCCGCTGCCGGCAGTCCGATGCTGGCCGGCGTGATGAACTGGCCCCACGAGGTGTAGAGCACGCCCGACAGGCCGGCCAGCGCCGAGCCGACGACGAAGACGGCGAGCTGGTACTTGCGAATGTCGTAGCCGAGCAGCTCGGCGCGTTGCGGATCTTCGCGAATCGCGACGACGACGTTGCCGAAGCGTGAATTCACGAGCGCGCGCAGCCCGAGATAGACGGCCAGCATCAGGACGACGACCAGGTAGTAGAGGCTGACGCCCTCGAAGAAGAAGTTGTTGCCGTCGAACCAGGGGATGTTCAGCGGCTCCATGTCCTTCATGCCGTTGAAGCCGTTGAGGCGTGCCGGTCCGACGTGCCATTCGGGCCCTGCCGTCTGGCCGAAGAAGAAGGCGAGCACGAGCGTCGCCGAGAGCGTGACGATGCCGACGAAGACACCGCCGACGCCGCCCCAGATCATGAAGTAGCCGAGCGCGACCGCGGCGAGGGCCGCAAGCGCGATCGCCAGCACCAGTGCGATGAGAGTCGTGCCGCCGCCACCGAAGTTGATCGACAGAACGCCATAGGAGTAGCCGGCGACGCCGAAGAAGAACGTCTGCCCGAACGACAGGATGCCGCCGTAGCCCCACATCAGCGACAGGCCGAGGGCCATGAACACCCAGAGCAGCATGTAGGCGATGTTGCCGACGGTGTACGAATCACTGACCAGCGGGTAGGCCAGCGCCAGCGCCACGACGAGGGTGAACGAGATCCAGAAGGCCCGGCCGTTGCCGAGCGTCTGCGGGCCGTTGAAGGCGCGAAAGAATCTCATCATGGCTGCAGTGCGCTCCAGTGATTCGGGATCCGCGCTGGGCGGCTAGCGGGAGCGGCGGGCGAGCAGGCCCGAGATGCCTTCGGGCAGCAGCCTGATGATCACGATCACCGCGAGCAGCATGCCGATCTGGCCGATGATCTGTCCCAGGCTCGCGTTCAGCAGCGTGCGCACCGCAGCGAGCAGCAAGCCGGCGGGCGCGGTGCCCAGCAGGACGTTCGAGCCGCCGACCACGACCGTGACGAAGCTCTCGACGATGAACGTCGAGCCCATCGTCGGGATCAGCGTCATCGTCGGCGCATAGAGCGCGCCGCAGAAGCCGGCGAGCGCGGCGCCGATGCCGAAGCTCAGCGCATAGATGTTGCCCACTTTGACGCCGAGCGCCTGGGCGATCGCGGCGTTTTGCATCGTCGCGCGGGCATGGATGCCGAAGCGGGTGCGCATGAAGATGAAATAGATCAGGGCGAGCGCGGCGAGCGCGCCACCGAACAACACCAGGCGATAGCTGGAGAACGTATAGGGTCCGACCGAGAAGCTGCCTTCCGGCGTGCCGATCCCGGCGAGCGAGGAGCCGAAGATGATCAGCATGCCCTGCGTGACGACGAGGCTGAGGCCCCACGTCGCGAGCAGCGAGTCGAGCGGCCGCTTGTAGAGCTTGCGCACGAGGAGCACCTCGATGACGACGCCGATCACTCCGGCCGCCAGCGTGCCGCACAGCTGCGCCAACGGCAACGGAAAGCCGCCGTGGACGAGGCCGACGGTCACGTAAGCGCCGCACATGATCAGCTCGCCGTGCGCCATGTTGATGACGCCCATCATCCCGAAGATGATCGCCAGGCCGGCGGCGGAGAGAATGAGGAACGCGAACACGTCCGCGAACTGATACAGGACGGAGAAGATCTCGGCGAACATCGTGCGGTGCCCTCTATCCCGTTGACGAGCGAGGCCGGGGCCGGAATCGAGTCCCGGCCCTGCCCGTCGTCAGCTCTTCTTCTTCGGCAGGTCAGTCGGCGAGTACTGCTTCTTGTCGTTGTTCTTGGTCAGGTCGCAGCCGATCTCGCCCAGCCAGTACGGTTCGATCGTGCCGTAGTCCTTGATCACCTTGACCTGGTGCTTCTCGTCGACCGAGATCAGGCGCATGCGGTGCGAGGTGTGCTGGCTCTTGGGGTCGATGCAGATCTTGCCTTCAGGAGCATTGATGCACGCCTTGCCGGTGGCGATGACCTTGCGCAGGTCGGCGAGCTTGGTCGACTTCGCAGCCTCGACCAGCTGCTTGTACATGTAGAGCGCTGTATAGGCGTTGTAGCCCATGTCATTGATGTACGTCTCGTTCGGGAACTTGGCGTGCCAGCGCTTCTTGAAGTCGGTGGCTTCGGGCGTGTCGATCTCCTCGAACCAGTTGGCAGCCGCATGCATCCGGTTCAGCGCTGGAGGCGCGAATCGCTTGTGCTCGAAGCCGAGCATGATCTTGATCGACGAGCCCATCGGCAGGTTGAGCTTCGCGGCCGCAGCCTGCTCGAAGAAGGAGTCCTGCGCGGCGCCGACGTTGATCGTCAGGATCCAGTCCGGCTTCGCCTTCTGGATGTTCTGGATCGTCTGCCCGAACTGCGACACGCCGAGCGGAATGAATTCCTCGCCCACCACGGTGCCACCCAGCTTCTTCAGAATCGTGCGGTTCCATTCAGCGGAGAGCTGGCCGAAGTTGTAATCCGCCGCGACGACGTAAACCTTCTTGCCGAAGGTCTCGACCATGTACGGGATCAGCGTGGAGAACTGCTGCTCGGGGATCGCCCCGTTGCTGATCATGTTGGCGTCGCAGACGCCGCCCTCGTACTGATTGGTGTAGAAGTAGGGCGTGTTGGTGCGGTCGATGATCGGGCGCACGGCCTCGCGTGACGCGGAGGTGATGCCGCCGATGAGCACGTCGACCTTTTCCTTGCCGAGGAGGCGCCGGGCGAATTCCTGGTAGCGGGCGTTGTCGCCCTGCGGGTCCAGGTGGATCAGCTCGATCTTGCGGCCCATGATGCCGCCGGCCTTGTTGATCTCTTCCACGGCGAGCAGCGAACCGTTGAGCTTGGGCTTGCCGATCAGCGCGAGGTCGCCCGAGATGTCTTCGAGCAGCCCGACCTTGATCGGGTCGGCAGCGAGAGCGGTGCCCATCGACACCGCGGCGAAGAAGATCCCCGCCGCGAGGCTGCGCACGAGTTTGCGATGCTGTTTCATACGATCAGATCTCCGGTTGTCAACACAGAACCCGGCCCTTCGGTGCAAGAGCAAGGCGGGGGAAGATGAAGCTGGGACTGCGGCGGCGCCGAATCGGCCGGCGATCAGATCGCCGGATGGCGACGGTGCCAGTCGGTCGCCTGCTGGAACTGCCAGCCGGCGCGCACGAGCAGATCCTCTTCGAAGTGGCGCGAGACGAGTTGGAAGGCCACCGGCGTATTCTGGGCGGTGAAGCCGCCCGGCAGGGTGATCGTCGGGCTGCCGGTCATGTCGAACGGGCAGGTGTAGCGCAGCAGGCCCGAGAGCAGTTCCGCATCTTCGGCCAGTCCCGCGAGCTGCGCGTTGGTCGGCGAGGCGACCGCGGTCGCCGGGATCAGAAGCAGGTCGATGTCGTTGAACAGCGCCGCGACGCGGCCGGCGAACGCCGTCCGGTGCAGCACGATCTTCTGGTAGTCCACGCCGCGTTGCGCCAGGCCGAGCTCGATCAGCCCCGCGAGGCCGGGCCCATACTCGCCCTTGTGCGACGGGTAGGTGGCCTCGTGAGCGACCGCGGTCTCCATCCCGCAGAGCGGAAACCAGTCGGCAATGACCTGCTCGGGATCGGGAAACTTCACGGCGCGGATATCGCCGCCGAGCCCGGTGATGACACGGATCGCCTCGGCGACGACGGTTCGCGTCGTCTCGTCCGCCCCCTCGTTGTTCCAGCGGGTGTCGACGCCGATGCGCAGGCCGCGAATGCCTCGCATCATGCCGGCCAGATAGTTGGGCACCGGCAGCGTGCTGGCGGTCGGATCGTTGACGTCGGCCCCGGCGATCGCGCCGAGGATGGCGCCCGCGTCGGCGGCGCTGCGAGCCATCGGCCCGAGGTGATCGAGGGTCGCGGCGAGCTCGAAGGCGCCATAGCGGCTCACCCGGCCCCAGGTCGGCTTGATGCCGGTCAGGCCGTTCGCCGCCGATGGGAAGCGGATCGAGCCGCCGGTGTCGGAGCCGATCGATCCGTAACAGAGGCCGGCGGCAGTCGCGACGCCGGAGCCGCTCGACGACACGCCTGGCCAGTGCGCCGCATTCCACGGATTCACCGGGGGCGTGATTGCCGGATGGTGATCGGCATAGGCGCCTTCGGTGAGCTGCAGCTTGCCCAGGATCACCGACCCGGCGGCGCGCAGGCGGCTGACGAGGGTGCCGTCCTGGTCGGGGACGAAGCCGGCGTGGATCGTCATGCCGGCGGCGGTCACGACGCCCCGGGTCCAGCACAGGTCCTTGACCGCCATCGGCACCCCGTGCAGCGGGCCGCGGGTCTGGCCGCGGGCGATCTCGGCGTCGGCGCGCTCGGCGTCGGCGAGCGCGCTCTCCGGCATCACCCGCGCGTAGCTCTTGAGCTCACGGTCTAGCCTGTCGATCCGCGCGAGCTGAGCCTGGGTGGCCTCGACGCTCGAGATCTCCCGGGCCTGGATGCGGCGGCCGATGTCGAGCAGTTCGAGGTAATGCAAGTCGCTTGCGGTCGGCATGGGGCGGTCCTTCCTAGGTCGAAGCCGCCGGCGTGGGACGCGGCGGGCCGATGCGGCGCAGTCTCGACAAACCGGCGCGCCCTGTCCAACAAGAAAAATGTGTCGGCCGCAATCACCTCCGCTGATGGGGTCGAACGGTGCGCGGATGCACCCTGGCCGGCAGTTCAGTGCTGCTTTTCGGTGCTGCCGCCCTGCGCCAGCTGCCACGCCGTGGCTTCGGGCCGGCCTAGCGGAACGCGCGCGATCTCGTCGGGCACGGAGCGGGCGTAGGTCTGCGCCGACTCCTGCGCGAGCTGCGCGACTTGCTCGAAGAGCGGGCTGTCGGGGCTGGTGCGGAACGAGGCGATCAGCGGCAGCACAGGCATCGCGACGTCGACGTTCAGGAGCCGCACCGTCTCCTCGCGCAGCTCGCGCGCAATGATCGCCGGCGGGATGAGGGCGACGCCGAAGGCGTCGACCACCAGTTGGACCAGCGCCGACGCCGAGGTCATGCAGTTGACCCGGATTGGCTTATCGACATGGCGGGCGTAGAGCCGCTCGATGAACTTGTGCGGGCCGGAGTTGCGCGAGAAGCTGAGGATCGGAAATGCCGCCAGGTCGGTGAGCGTCAACTCGTCGTTGTGGAGGTCGAGGCTGCTGGCGCCGACCCAGCGCATCGGGAACTCGCACAACGGCAGGTTCTGCACCATCGGGCCGACGACCGGGTCGGTCTGAAGCACGAGGTCGAGGTTGCCGCGCGAGAACTGGTCGATCAGGTGGATCGTCGTGTCACCGGTGAGTTCGATCTCCAGGCGCGGGTAGCTGCGGTGGACGCCGGCGATGAACTGCGGGAACCAGGAATGGATGATCGACTCGATGACGCCGATGCGGACGACGCCAGCGTACAGACGAGGGTCCGCCATGCCCTCGCGCATCTCGCGCATCGTTCGCACCAGGCGCTCGGCGTACACCAGTGCCTTGCTGCCTTCGAGCGTCAGCGCGACATCGCGCACGCCGCGCTCGAACAACCGCGCGCCGAGCTCCTGCTCGAGCGTCGCGATCCGGCTCGACACCGCTGCTTGCGTCGTGTGCAGCTTTTCGGCGGTCATGCGGAAATTGCGCAGCTGCGCGAGCCAGACAAAGGTCTCGAGGAATCGAACGTTCATGGCGGCGATGCGTGGCGGGGCGGCGGACGCTCAGGCGACGACTGCGAGCACCTCGATCGCGTAGCGATGATGCAGGCTGCACCGACGGTGCGGGTCGAACAGCTCGATCGCGAACGACCGCGCCGGCCGGATTCCACCGATCGCGGACATTGTGCCGCAGCTCATGGCGGTGCCCTCGGCGAGGCGGTCGCCGGAACGGCCGATGCTGCGGCCGTAACCCTTGATCAGCTCGGACGCAGGCCGCAGAGAGGCGAGGGTGCCCTCCTGGTAGAGCGCGGTCGCGCCGTTCTCCTCGATTGACGACCGCAGCACGAGGTCGTCCCAGTGCGCAGCGATATCGTCGTAGCGCCATGCCGCCGAGGCAACGGGCTTCGCGCACACTTGCTTGGAAATGGCGACGCTCCCGGCCTCGAGTCGCCGGTCGGTGTGATCCGACACCAGGCTCACGAACATCTCGCCCGCGGCCTGGAACACAAGAACCTCGGCTTCACCCGAGGTGTCGGGGCCGAGCACCTGCACCCGTGACGACTGCGTCAACTGGTTCACCGCGACGCGGTAATAGAGCGGGATGGCGCTCGGCCTGGGGACGCCGATTGCCGCGAGCTCGGCGATGTGGTGCTCGGTGGAGACGAGGTCGCGGCCAGCCCAGCCGGCGATGACGAGCGAATCGAGCTCGATCGACAGAAGGCGGGGCAATGCAGTGTCGACGATCTGGAAAGAGAGATTCATGGTGCGTGGTCCTGCGCCTTGGGCGATGGATGGGGAAAAGGGCCAGGGGTGACTCGTTCTCCGAAGGTCCCGGAGCGTCGTCGCATCCTACGATGCGAAGCTTGCGGCCAGCGAGTCGCTTCGTGACATCGTATCCGGTGACGGTCCGGAGGCTCGCTCTGCCGCTGTCGGGCCGATGACCTCAGGTGGCTGCTGTCGGTTTCCCTTCAAGCTGTCACTTTGGACCTTTCATCCTGTCATCAGCAATTTCGTTGAGCCGTCTATTCACGTGCCCTCTGCCGTGAGCCTCCGCTAAGGCAACGCTGATCAAGTCCACCGCCGATGGTCTGCATGCGTTGTCATCGACATGAAGCAACAGACCCTTGGGAGTGGATGAAAACTGGGGGAGCCCCCTGACCGCGGTAGGCTTGTCGACTGTCAATGGCAGCAGCCAGCGGAGGCCAGCATGGATCTGCAGTGGACCGTCTTCGTGCAGAAGAGGGGCGCAACCGAGCTCGTGAAGATC
>JACZKT010000223.1 GCA_014859905.1 Rubrivivax sp. | reverse complement strand
GGCTGGAGCCGGGGCCGCGCAGCACCTCGACGCGCTCGACATCGGCCAGCCCCAGCGCCTCCAGGGCCGCATAGCCCAGCGTCGCCGAGCCGACGCGCACGCCGTCGACCAGCACCACCGATTGCCGCGACGCCGTGCCGCGCAGCAGCAGGCCAGTGCTTTGGCCGGGGCCGCCGCTGCGCGAGAGCTGCACACCCGCTTCGCGGCGCAGCAGGTCGGCCAGCGAGTCGGCGCTGCTGCGGCCGATGTCGTCGGCGTCTATCACCACCACGTCGGCCGCCAGCCGTTCGGGTGCCAGCGGCTCGCGCGTGCCGGTGACGACGACGGCGGCTGTGCCTTGTGCGGCGGCAGCGGCAGACAATGAAATCGAAAGCAGGAAAGCCGCGACGCGGACGCGGCGAGTACGGGAACGGAACATGAGTAACCCCCAGCCGCACGCCCCGTGCGGACCAGCGCTGCAAACGCCGGCCGTTGGCTGGAAAGACGCAGGCGCCGCGCCGCGGCCCAGAGGCCACGCCACCGCACATGCATCGCCCACCGCAATGCCGGCTCCCATTGCACAAGGCCGGTATCCGGGCTCGCGAGTGCCGGTGTGTCGGTGAAGACCCACCGGGGGCAGGCCGCGCCTTCCCGGGCCTTGGGGCCCAGTGGCTGTCGTGCGGCTCGCTCCTCGCTGACCGTTGCGGGGGCAGCGCCGGAATCGCAGCAGTTCCTCACCGCCACTCACCGGCTTCCCGTTGAACCCGCCGCCCTCGATCCGGACGGCAGGCACCTGGTGCAAGCAGCGGCGATGGTAGCGCAACGGCTGCCCCCCGGGCGCAGCAAGCCCCCGCAACGCGCGATGGAGCAGGTGCACCACACCCCCACCGATATACTTGCGATTTCCACCACGGCACTCGTCAGCAACGGGTGCTGCACGCAATGACCAAGTTCGTCTTCGTCACCGGCGGTGTGGTGTCCTCCCTCGGCAAGGGCATCGCGGCGGCCTCGCTGGCAGCGATCCTCGAATCGCGCGGCCTCAAGGTCACCCTCATCAAGCTGGATCCCTACCTCAACGTCGATCCGGGCACCATGAGCCCGTTCCAGCACGGCGAGGTCTTCGTCACCGACGACGGCGCCGAAACCGACCTCGACCTCGGCCACTACGAACGTTTCATCACCACCAAGATGAAGCGGGCGAACAACTTCACCGCCGGCCAGATCTACAAGAGCGTGCTGGAAAAGGAGCGCCGCGGCGACTACCTCGGCAAGACGGTGCAGGTGATCCCGCACGTCACCAACGAGATCCAGGAATTCGTCAAGCGCGGTGCGGTGGATGTCGACGTGGCCATCGTCGAGATCGGCGGCACGGTGGGCGACATCGAGAGCCTGCCCTTCCTGGAAGCCGTGCGCCAGATGAGCCTGCGGCTGGGACCCACCAACAGCGCCTTCGTGCACCTGACTTACGTGCCGTGGATCGCCGCCGCCGGCGAGCTGAAGACCAAGCCGACGCAGCACACGGTGCAGAAGCTGCGCGAGATCGGCATCCAGCCCGACGTGCTGCTGTGCCGCGCCGACCGCCCGGTGCCCGACGACGAGCGCGACAAGATCAGCCTCTTCACCAACGTGCTGCCGCATGGCGTGATCAGCATGTGGGACGTCGACACCATCTACAAGGTGCCGCGCCTGCTGCACGAGCAGGGTCTGGACGAGCTGATCTGCATGAAGCTGCAGTTGCTCACCCGGCCGGCCGACCTGAAGCGCTGGGACAAGCTCGTGCACGAGGTCGAGCACCCGCAGACGACGGTGAGAATCGGCATGTGCGGCAAGTACACCGACCTGTCGGACAGCTACAAGTCGCTCAACGAGGCGCTGCGCCACGCCGGCATCCACAACCACGCCAAGGTCGAGATCGACTACGTCGACGCCGAAACGCTGACGCCGGCCAGCGCCGGGCAACTGTCGCGCTTCGACGCCATCCTGGTGCCCGGCGGCTTCGGCAAGCGCGGCATCGAAGGCAAGATCGTCGCCGCGCAGTACGCGCGCGAGCACGGCATCCCCTACCTGGGCATCTGTCTGGGCATGCAGGTGGCGACCATCGAATACGCGCGCCACGTCGCGGGCCTCGAAGGCGCCAACAGCACCGAGTTCGACCCCGACTGCGCGCACCCGGTGATCGCGCTCATCGAGGAGTGGCAGGACCGCAACGGCGCGATCCACAAGCGCAACGCCAGTTCGGACATGGGCGGCACGATGCGCCTGGGCGCGCAGAGTTCCGACGTCAAGCCGGGCACGCTCGCGCACCAGATCTACGGGCCGGTGGTCACCGAACGCCACCGCCACCGCTACGAGGCCAACGTGCACTACCTCGACCGCCTGCAGCAGGCGGGGCTGGTGATCAGCGCGCTGACGCAGCGCGAGAAGCTGACCGAGATCGTCGAGTTGCCGACGGCGCAGCACCCGTGGTTCATGGGCGTGCAGTTCCACCCCGAGTTCAAGAGCACGCCCTGGGGCGGGCACCCGCTGTTCTCGAGTTATGTCAAGGCCGCGCTCGAGCACCAGCGCCTGCGCCAGACCGTCACCGAAGTGCCGAGCGCCGTGCTCGGCGCGCTTTGAGAACGACGCCGATGAAGCTGTGCGGATTCGAAGCCGGGCTGGACCGGCCCTTCTTCCTGATCGCCGGCCCCTGCGTCGTCGAAAGCGAACAGCTGCAGATGGACGTGGCGGGCCGCCTGAAGGAGATGACCACGGCCCTGGGCATCCCCTTCATCTTCAAGAGCAGCTACGACAAGGCCAACCGCAGCAGCGGCAGCACCTTCCGCGGCCCCGGCATGGAGCGCGGGCTCGAGATCCTGGCCAAGGTCAGGCGTGAACTCGGCGTGCCCGTCCTCACCGACGTGCACGACCAAGCCGAGGTGGCCGCGGTGGCCGCCGTCGTCGACGTGCTGCAGACGCCGGCCTTCCTGTGCCGGCAGACCGACTTCATCCGCGCCGTGGCGCAGAGCGGCAAGCCGGTGAACATCAAGAAGGGCCAGTTCCTGGCGCCGCACGACATGAAGAACGTCATAGCCAAGGCCCGTGCCGCGGCACGCGAGAAGGGCCTGCCCGACGATGTCTTCATGGCTTGCGAACGCGGCGTGAGCTTCGGCTACAACAACCTCGTCTCCGACATGCGCAGCCTGGCCATCATGCGCGAGACCGGCGCGCCGGTGGTCTTCGACGCCACGCACAGCGTGCAGTTGCCCGGCGGGCAGGGCACCACGAGCGGCGGCCAGCGCGAGTTCGTGCCGGTGCTGGCACGCGCTGCCATCGCCGTGGGCGTGGCCGGCGTATTCATGGAAACCCACCCCGACCCCGCGAACGCCATGAGCGACGGCCCCAACGCCGTGCCGCTGAAGCACATGCGCGCGCTGCTCGAGCAACTGCTGGCACTGGACCGCGTGGTCAAGGCGCAGCCGCTGCTCGAAGACGACTTCTCCTGCTGACCCTTGCCGAGCACGCCATGCCCGCTGCCTACCTGATCGTCGAGATGAACATCAGCGACGCCGATCGCTACCGCGAATACATGGCCGCCGCGCCGGCGGCCGTGAAGGCCGCCGGCGGCGAATACCTGGTGCGCGGCGGCCGCAGCGAGACGCTCGAAGGCGACTGGCAGCCGCACCGCGTCGCGGTGCTGCGCTTTCCGAGCTACGAGCAAGCCCGGGCCTTCTACGACGGCGAGACCTATCGCCAGGTGCGGTCCAGGCGCGCCGGCGCCACCGAATACTTCAACCTGGTTCTGGTCGAAGGCGTGCCCGCCCCGGTCTGAACCGCCGCACCACAACCAAGGGAATCCATGAGTGCCATCGTCGACATCGTCGGCCGCGAAATCCTCGACAGCCGCGGCAACCCCACCGTCGAATGCGACGTGCTGTTGGAAAGCGGCACCATGGGCCGCGCCGCGGTGCCCAGCGGCGCTTCCACCGGCAGCCGCGAGGCCATCGAGCTGCGCGACGGCGACAAGGCTCGCTATGGCGGCAAGGGCGTGCTGCGCGCGGTGGAGCACATCAACACCGAGATCAGCGAAGCGGTACTGGGCCTGGACGCCAGCGAGCAGGCCTTCCTGGACAAGACGCTGATCGACCTCGACGGCAGCGACAACAAGAGCCGCCTTGGCGCCAACGCCACGCTCGCGGTGAGCATGGCCGTGGCCCGCGCCGCGGCAGAAGAAAGCGGCCTGCCGCTGTACCGCTATTTCGGCGGCATGGGTCGCATGCAGCTGCCGGTGCCGATGATGAACGTCATCAACGGCGGCGCACACGCCAACAACAACCTCGACCTGCAGGAGTTCATGATCATCCCGGTCGGCGCGCCGACCTTCCGCGAGGCGGTGCGCTACGGCGCCGAGGTCTTCCATGCGCTGAAGAAGATCATCGACAGCCGCGGCATGAGCACCTCGGTGGGCGACGAAGGCGGCTTCGCGCCCAGCGTGGCCAGCCACGAGGCGGCGATTCAGCTCATCCTCGAGGCGATCGACAAGGCGGGCTACACCGCCGGCGAGCAGATCGCGATCGGCCTGGACTGCGCCGCCAGCGAGTTCTACAAGGGCGACAAGTACCATCTCGGCAGCGAAGGCCTGGTGCTCGACGCCGCCGAGTGGACCGACATCCTCGCGACCTGGGTCGACAAGTACCCCATCATCAGCATCGAAGACGGCATGCATGAGGGCGACTGGGACGGCTGGAAGACCCTCGCCGACCGCCTGGGCAAGAAGGTCCAGCTGGTGGGCGACGACCTCTTCGTCACCAACACCAGGATCCTGGAGCGCGGCATCCGCGAGAGCGTGGCGAACTCGATCCTCATCAAGATCAACCAGATCGGCACGCTGACCGAAACCTTCGCGGCAATAGAGATGGCCAAGCGCGCCGGCTGGACCAACGTCATCAGCCACCGCAGCGGCGAGACCGAGGACAGCACCATCGCCGACATCGCCGTGGGCAGCAACGCCGGCCAGATCAAGACCGGCTCGATGAGCCGCAGCGACCGCATCGCCAAGTACAACCAGCTGCTGCGCATCGAGGAAGACCTGGGCGACGTCGCCAGCTACCCGGGCCGCGCGGCGTTCTACAACCTGAAGTGAAGATGCGCCAGCCATCCAGCTCGCTGCGCTCGCGGCTCCGGCACGAGGCCTGATGCGCTGGGCCACGTGGATCATCTCCGCACTGCTGGCGGTGGTGCATGCCGACCTCTGGTTCGGCAAGGGCAACATGCCTTACGTCATGAGCCTGCGCAAGCAGCTCGACGAACAGCATGCGGCGAACGACGCGGCGCGGCAGCGCAATGCGCGCGTGGCCGCCGAGGTGAGCGATCTCAAGGAAGGCCTGGAGATGGTCGAGGAGAAGGCGCGCTCGGAACTCGGCATGGTGCGGCCCGACGAGATCCTCGTCCAGGTCAGCGCGCGCAAGTAGCGCGGTGCTCGACGCCCTGCTGCAAGCTGCGCGCCCGCTGCTGGCGCCGGCCTTCACGGCCTGGGGCAGCCCGATCACCTGGCTCGAATGCCTCGCCTTCGTGCTGGCGCTGGCCATGGTGGCGGCCAACATGCGCGTCAAGCCGGTGGCCTGGCCTCTGGCCATCGCCAGCTCGCTGCTGTACGCGCTGCTGTTCGCCGACAGCCGACTCTACGGCGAAGCCTCCCTGCAGCTCTTCTTCGTGGCCATCGCGCTGTGGGGCTGGTGGCAATGGTTGCGCGGCACCGGCGAGGGCGGTGCGCCGCTGGTCGTGCGTGACCTGTCGGTGCGGCAGCGCTGGTTCGCGGCCGCGGCCACGCTGGCCGCCTGGCCGCTGCTGGGCCTGCTGCTGAAGCACACCACCGACAGCGACGTGCCCTGGTTCGATGCCCTGCCCACGGTGGCCAGCGTCACCGGGCAGATCCTGCTCGGCCGCAAGTTCGTCGAGAACTGGCCGGTGTGGGTGGGCGTGAATGTCGTCAGCGTGGCACTGTTCGCCACCAAGGGCCTGTGGCTGACGGTGCTGCTGTATGCGCTGTTCACCGTGCTGGCCCTCGTCGGCTGGCGCGCCTGGCGGCGCTTGGCCGATGGCTGAGGCCCTTTGCATCGCCATCGTCGGCGCCGAGAGCACCGGCAAGACGACCTTGGCCGCACAACTGGCGCCGCGGCTGGCGCACGACGCCGGGCTGCGCGTGGCCTGGGTGCCCGAGCTGCTGCGCGAGTGGTGTGACCGCACCGGCCGCACGCCGCTGGCGCACGAACAGGCCGCGATCCTGCTCGAGCAGCATGAACGCATCGAAGCCGCGGCCACCCGGCACGACGTGGTGGTGTGCGACACCACGGCACTGCTCACCGCGGTCTACAGCCGCCTGATCTTCAACGACCGCTCGCTCGACGAGCGTGCGCTGGCCCTGCATGGCCGCGTCGCGCTGACACTGCTGACCGCGCTGGACCTGCCCTGGGTCGCCGACGGCCACCAGCGCGACGGCGAGCATGTGCGCGAGCCCGTCGACGCGCTGCTGCGCGAGCTGCTGCTGGGCCACCGCCTGCCCTGGGCCGTGA
>JACZKT010000222.1 GCA_014859905.1 Rubrivivax sp. | reverse complement strand
CCACGGCGCCGGCGGCGCGGGCGCCGGCGGCGTGGCGCTGAGGTCGTGCAGCAGCATCGTGATCTGGTTGCCGTTCTCGACGTCGATGGCCGCGTGGTGGATCTTGGTCAGCAGCGCGAAGCTGCCCACGGGCAGGTCGAGAAAGCCGTCGAGCCCTTCGATGACGTAGATCTCCCACAGCGGCCGGTTCAGGTCCAGCGGCCGGTCGTGGATGCGCGAAGCCTGGATGCAGAACTGGCGCCAGTCGCCGGGCTTGGGCAGCGCGATGTGGCGCACGTGGTACTCGAGGTCGAACTGCTCGTCGTCGACCCAATACGGGAAGTCCAGGTCGAGCGGCACGCGGCGCAGCTTCTGGCGCAGGATCGGCAGCCGGTCCAGGCGGCCGGCGATGTGCGCCAGGATGGTCTTGAAGCGCACCGTGCCGCCCGGCGCCGTCGACTGGTTGTAGATGTGGATGAGCGTGACGTTGGCGTTCGAATGCGTCGTTTCCGAGTACAGGAACGAGGCGTCGTGGGCGCTGAGCTGTGACATGCGGAGTGGGGGTCGGGGAGGCCGCTGGATCGGAGTGATGGTAGTCCTGCGCCGCAGACCCGTGGCGGTGCACACTGCACGACCGTCGCAGCCATTGAGGCGGGTCAATCGCCGTCGCCACGGCAGCAAGCACGATGACACGCATGACGAACGCCGTGCCAGCCCACACCGATGCCGCGGCTGCCGGGCTGGTCGAGTCGCTGCGGCGGCAACTCGGCGCCAGGCTCGTCGAAACGCACATCTCCTGGGTGCTGCTGGATGGTGTTCATGCCTGGAAGATCAAGAAGCCGGTGCGGCTGTCGTTCCTGGACTTCCGCGCCCTGGCCACGCGAGAGCGCCTGTGTTTCGAGGAATTGCGGCTGAACCGCCGCCTGGCGCCGTCGCTGTACCTCGACGTGGTGGCGATCCACGGCACGCCGGACGCGCCACGCCTGGGCGGCGGCGGGCCGGTGATCGAATATGCGCTGCGCATGCGGCAGTTCGCGGCCGGCGCCTTGCTGAGCGAACAGCTGGCGGCAGGTACCTTGTTGCCTGCGCACCTGGATCGCCTGGCGCAACGCCTGGCGGACTTCCACGCTGCAGCGGCGGTCGCGACGCCAGACACGCCCTACGGCAGGCCGGACGTGATCGAAGGCGACGCGCTGCGGCTGCTCGATGGCCTGTCGCAGCACGGTGAGGGCCCGGCCTGTGCGCGCTTGCGGGCCTGGATGGCGGCGGCAATACCACGGCTGCACCCGCTATGGCAGGGCCGCCGCGCCGCCGGCCGCGTGCGCGAATGCCACGGCGACCTGCACCTGGCCAACGCGGTGCTGCTCGGCGACGACGTGACGGCTTTCGACTGCCTGGAATTCGACCCCGCCATGCGCTGGATCGACGTGCTCAGCGACATCGGCTTCCTGGTCATGGACCTGCTGGCCCACGAGCGCGGCGACCTGGCCTTTCGTTTCCTCAACGCCTACCTCGACGCCAGCGGCGACCACGCCGGCGTGCCGGCGCTGCGCTGGTACCTCGTCTACCGCGCGCTGGTGCGAGCGCTGGTGACGCGCATCCGCGCCGGGCAGGGTGGCGCGGCCAGCGGTCCGGACCATCTCGCGCTGGCCTTGCGCCTGGCCGCGGAGGGCGATGCACGGCTGCTCATCACGCATGGGGTGTCGGGCTCGGGCAAGAGCCACGTCGGGCAGCGGCTGCTCGAGCAGGCGCAGGCGATCCGCCTGCGCTCCGACGTCGAACGCAAGCGCCTGTTCGGCCTGCAGGCGCTGGACGCCTCGGCGCAGCGCGTGCCCGGCGGCATCTACGGCGCCGACGCCACGCGGCGCACCTACGCCCGCCTGCGCGAGTTGGCTGCCATCGCGCTGGCGGCCGGGCACCGCGTCATCGTCGACGCGGCTTTCCTGCGCGGCACCGAGCGCGATGACTTCCGCCGCCTGGCGCTGGAGCTCGGGGTGCCGTTCACGGTGCTGCACTGCCAGGCGCCGGCCGCTGTCCTTCGCGAACGCGTGCAGGCGCGCGGTGAGCGCGGTGACGATGCCTCGGAGGCCGACCTGGCGGTGCTGGAGCGGCAGCTGGCAGCGGCCGAGCCGCTGTCGGCCGCCGAACGGACCAGCGCCGTCACGGTCGATACGGCGGCGCCGCTGGACGTCGATGCCCTGGCGGCGCGATGGCTGGCCGCGCCAGGCGGCCATGTCCACAGACGCGGGCCCGACTGAACGCCGGCCATGTCTGCAGCCCCGTCCGCAGAAGGCCGGTCGCCGCAATGGATCGCGCTCGACGTGCTGTCCGCCACGAGGGCGTCGGCCCAGGAAATCGAGGCCCTGCAGCGGCAGCGGCTGACCGCGCTGCTGAGCGCCGCGTTGGGCACGCGCTTGCATCGCCGCGTGCTGCGGGGACGCGAGTTGAGCCGCCTGCCGCTGGCCGCGCTGCCGGTGACGAACAAGACCCAGCTGATGCGGCACTTTGCCGACGCCGTCACCGACCCCGACGTCACGCTCGACGCCGTGCGCGAGTTCTGCGCCGATCCGCGGCGCATCGGCCAACCCTGCCTTGGCCGCTACTGGGTCTGGGAGAGTTCGGGCAGCACCGGGCAGCCGGGATGGTTCGTTCAGGACGATGCGGCGATGGCCGTCTACGACGCCCTGGAGGCCACGCGCCGCCATCCGCCACGCCCGCTGGCGCGCCTGTTCGACCCGCTGGGCCTGGCCGAGCGATACGCCTTCGTCGGAGCCATCGATGGCCACTTCGCCAGCGTCGTCTCGGTGCGGCGGCTGATGGCGGCCCAGCCCTGGCTGGCGTCGAACTGGCGTTGCCTGTCGATCCTGCAGCCGACGTCGATGCTGGTGGCGCAGCTCGACGAGTTCGCACCGACCATCCTCGCCACCTATCCGACGGCGGCCGTGCTGCTGGCCAGCGAAGCGCTGCGTGGCCGCCTGCAGGCGCGGCCCGAGGAGGTCTGGACCGGCGGCGAGACGCTGTCGCCGGTGATGCGCGCACATGTCGAACAGGCCTTCGGCGCCCAGGTCCGCAACAGCTACGGTGCGTCGGAGTTCCTGCCCATCGCCTGGGAGTGCGGCCAGGGCCGGCTGCACGTCAACGCCGACTGGGTGATCCTGGAGGCGGTCGACGCTCAGCACCGGCCGGTGCCCGCCGGGCAGCTGTCGCACACCACGCTGCTGACCAACCTGGCCAACCACCTGCAGCCGCTGATCCGCTTCGACATCGGCGACCGCATCGTGTTCGGCGCCGAGCCCTGCGGCTGCGGATCGGCGCTGCCGGTGCTGGAGGTACAGGGGCGCTGCGACGACATGCTGGTGCTGCCGGGACGCGACGGCGGGCCGGTCACGCTGCTGCCGCTGGCCTTGAGCACGGTGCTCGAGGAAGACGCCGGGGTCTTCGACTTCCAGCTGCGGCAGACCGGTGTGCGCGACCTGCAACTCCGGCTCGGGCCGGACGCGCCGCAAACGCCGGCGGTGCGTGCGCGCTGCCGTCGCCTGCTGGCCGACTTTGCCGCCGCGCAGGGGGCGGTGGGCTTGCGCATCTCCACGCAGCTGACCGGGCAGTTGCCGCTGGGGCGCAGCGGCAAGCTCAAGCGCATCGTGGCGGCGCCCGGCACGCGGGCACGAATCAGGGTTTGAGCGTCAGCAGCCAGCTCAGCACGTCGGCCTTCTCGGACGCCGTGCACTCGCGGCCCACGACGTCCTTGCAGTTCATGCGGAAGTTCAGCTCGACGGCGGTGCGGTCGGTGAAACGTGCGGGGTTGGCGGCCGGCGCGAGCGGGGCGATCTTCTTGTCGCTCAGGGCGTGCTTGCCGTTCTTCTGCGGTGCCGCGCCGTGGCAGGACGCGCAGCTCAAGCCCAGGTCACGGCCGAAGTTGGTGTTGAACAGCTTCTCGCCGCGTTCGGGCGACGCCGGGGCACCCGCCTGCGCGGTGTAGGCGGCCAGCAGCTTCTGGGGCGTGGTGTCCGGCGCAGCCCCGGCCGGCAGGGCTGCGGCAAAGGCCAGGGGCCAGCATCGCAACAGGGGGGAAAGTCTCATCTCGACTCCTTGGCGGCGATGGTGGCTGGAAACCCGCTCCTGCTTGCGTACTGCTACAGGAAGGGCCGGGCGCGTTCGATCAGCTCGGCCAGGCCCGGCTCGTTGGGGTTGCGCGGCTGGCCCGGGTGGATGATGGCCACCTGGCACGACTCGGCGGCCTCGACCAGCTGGCGGTAGGTGCCGGCGTTGATGTCCTTGATGTAGGCCTGCTTGTTGTCGTTGTAGGCAAACATGCGGTCGTTGATGAGCTGGCATTCGTTGCAGCTCGGGCAGCGCGAGGTCTCGATCCAGGCCTCGTCCGACGGCGGGCGTTCGGCCGGTGTTTCGGCTTCGGCGGGGGCCGCTGCTGCACTCGTCACCGCTGCCGCTGTCGCTGCTGCGGCCACGGCGGCCGGTTGTGCCGCGCGCTCGGCGCGTTCCTGCGCCAGCAGCCGCTCGGCATGCGGGTCGTGGATGCCGGCATGCTCCTGCAGCCGGTGCCACAGCAGCAGGCAGCGCCTCGTCGCCTGCATCATCTTTGCGTCGACGATCACGCGGTACAGACGCTCGCTGCCATCGACGGCGAGCAGGAAGGGCACGCGCCTGGCGGCGTCGGCTTCGTCCAGCGCCAGCCAGTCCGCCACCGGCAACATGCCTGCGTGCCAGCGTTCGCGCGACACCGCGGCGAAGTGCGCAGCGTTGCGGCGGTCGCACAGCGCGAAGTCGGCGTAGGTGAAGCGGATCGGCTCCACCACGCGCTGCAGTGTTTCGTCGGCGTACTCGACGGGCTCTGCCGGCCAGTCGTCTTGCGGCGCACGGTTGCCGTCCAGCGAGAATCGTTCGGCCCAGTTGGCCCCGGCGGCGGCGTCGTAGGTGAAGGTCGGGAAGGCGCGCGATTCCACCGCCGCGGCGGCGCCCAGGTAGGGCGGCAGCCCGGCCGCCGGCGCCGGCGAGCCGGCGAACACCGTGAACAAGGCCGGCCCGCGGCAGGCCAGGCCGCGTGCGATGCGCTCGCGCTGCGCATACAGCGCCGAGCTGGCGCACTGCATCACGAACATGCCCCCCAGGCCCATGGCGGTGGTCGCCAGCCTGGCGCTGCGCACACCGAAGGCAAAGTGGCCGGCACCGATGGTGGCTTCTTCCAGCAGGTCCGACACCTGCACCAGCACCTTCACCGGCATCGCCGAGGACAGCATGTCCAGCAGCGCCGCATTCTCGGGCGCGTCGTTGTGCGCGGGCGGGATGCAGACCAGGGTGTCGGGCAGCAGCGCCAGGTCCTGCGCCGTCAGCGAGTGCACGTCGTAATGCTCGAACACCGGGTCGTGTTCGCTTTCGACGTAACGGCCGTCGACCTCCAGTTCGGCGACGGCGATGGCCTTGATGAGCTTGGCCACCGCCGGCAGGCGGTTGCGGAAGGCCTCCATCGCCTCGGCGCAGTTGTCGAAGGCATAGCCGGCGGGCAACTCGTCCGCGCTGCCACTGCTCAGCTCCGGGTAGAAGGTCTGGCTCGTCAGCACCGACAAGGCCTCTTCGATGCGCTGCCGGCGCGCCGGCGGCAACTCGTCCTGCGGCGCACCACGGGCCACCAGGCGCGACATGGCGTCGAAGTTGAAGACGTCGGCGTGGGCCCCGCCCACCGCCGCGCGCAAGGCCTGCGGCTGCCGGCCGGCCTGCGAACGCGCCCAGGCAGCGCATCGAAGAGGCCTTGTCGGTGCTGACGAGCCAGACCTTCTACCCGGAGCTGAGCAGTGGCAGCGCGGACGAGTTGCCCGCCGGCTA
>JACZKT010000221.1 GCA_014859905.1 Rubrivivax sp. | reverse complement strand
CTGTCGGGCCGATGACCTCAGGTGGCTGCTGTCGGTTTCCCTTCAAGCTGTCACTTTGGACCTTTCATCCTGTCATCAGCAATTTCGTTGAGCCGTCTATTCACGTGCCCTCTGCCGTGAGCCTCCGCTAACTACCTCACTCGGACGGTGCTGGCCGGTGATGCGCCCGCAGGCCCTTCAATTGGCACAACCTTGCATTTGACCCTTACAACCTGTCACTACCTGCGGACCAACGTGTGGATCGCGAAATCTGCGTTGGAAAGGCGCCTGGCAAGGAAGTCGAGGCTGGCCCATGTGCCCGCGGTGACACATTGAAAGGGTCACCAGTGCCAATTGAAAGATCAGGAGTGACAGCTTGAAGGGAAACCGACAGCCTCGGCTGCCAGTCGTGCAGCGCTCTTGGTTGTTGCAGCCAGTTCGTTGGCATCAGCCTTGTATGCCAGCAATGCCTGAGCGCGATGGCCAAGAGCCGTGTTCGTTGCGGAATTTTGTGTTCATTGTCCGTGTTGCACGGGTATCGGTCCAATCCTGTGAACGTGCGGCGCCGCTCTTGGCGCTTGCATCGGCGGCTGCTTAGCCAACTTCACATTGTCGTCAAACCGGCACAGGGCGTCGGCCCACCCCTCAAACGAGCCGCCGCTGCAGATGGGATTTGGGGCCAGGGTAGACCTCTGTGCTCCCTACTCCGACCCGCGTCAGCGCATCCAGAACGCCTCAACCGCCTTCATCCGGCGCCGCTTCTCGGTCGTGACGTAGACCGTCGTCGTTGCGAGCGAGGCATGGCCGAGGTTCTGCTGCGCGATCTCGATCGGCATGCCCCCGGCGATCGCATGGCTCGCGTGCGAGTGCCGCATCCAGTGCGTGCTGGCCTTGTCGAAGCGCTCGGCGCCCCTCCTGTCGCCCTGCCCTCTCAGCACGCTGGCGCAGTCTTCAAAGAACCGCTTGATCTGGTCATAGAACGTCGTCGCAGCGATCCCCTGCCGCGGGTCGAGCGCCAGTCCGGTGTTCAGCCCCGGCGCCCGTTCCGCGGCGTCGCTGGCCTTGCCCAGCAAGAACGCCCCCTGGTTGCCGATGTCCTCCGGGTCTGCATCAAGCCCGCGCGAAACCAGGTACTTGGCCAACTCGCCCACCACATCGGCCGGCAGCGGCACCTCGCGTTCCTTCTGCCCCTTGCCGACCACCCGCAGCAACCAGCCTTGCATCGGCTGATCGTCCGACGCATCGGCCGGGTATTCGACCCACTGCAGGTCATCGACCGTGGCCGCCACCACTTCAGACAAGCGAAGGCCGGTCGCGTAGAGGAGGTGCAACCCGAAGGTCAGCCGCTGGTTCGCCGAGGTCGCCGGCAGCATCTTCAGCTGGGCCTCGATGAACTGCCACTGCGCCAGGCTGAAGCTCCTGCCCGCATTGACCTTCGGCCCCGCGGTCCGCGGCACGCCGACCGCTGACCACGGGTTGCCCATCAGGTAGTTCTGATCGACGAGGAAGCCATAGAGATTCTTCAGGATCGTGACCGCATGCCGCTGCGCCGACGCTGACAGCGGTCCCTCGAAGGGCCGCCACAACGGCGACCAACGCTCGCGCCCGCGGTCGCCACACCACCGGCTGCGCGGCTGCGGGTCGGCCAGGAAATCCCGGTACAGGGTGCAGTCCTCGTTGCTCATCGAAGACAGGGCCTTGCCCTTGTGCGTGATGGCCCAGAGCAGGAAGCGCTCGCCTTCCTTGCGGTAGGCGCGTTGCGTGTGCGACAACGCCTGCAGCCAGTCCAGGCCTTGCTCTATGCCGGTGTCACGCTGGCGCCGGCGGACCTTGAGGTGGGCTTTCTGATCCGGGGTCAGGCCGTGCTTGGAGCGCAGCCAGGCGAGAATGGCCTGGTAGTCGTTAGTGGCCTTCAGCAGGCACTGGGCCTGCGGGCGGCGGTACAGGCCGCGGCTGCCGTCGAGCTCGGCCGGCACGATGAACTTTTCCAGGGGGCGGATGGCGGTGGCGGGGGCGACGATGGCTTGCAGCTCATGCGCGTAGAGCTTGCTGCGGGGCATCGCCACATGGCGGCCGACCTGCAGCTCGATGCTGTCCTGATGCTCAGTTGCCAAGTCCTGCAGCCACTCGACGATGCGCAGGGCCTTGCCCTCCCCCATCGCCTTGATGCCGGCATACCACCGCCGGCCCACCCCGTTGATGCGCTCGACCAGTTGAGCGAGCGTGAAGATATCGGCCGCTTCGAGGTGGCCGGCCAGGGTCGGGTTCAGCCAGGCGGCGACGGAGTCGCCGGCTTTCGGGGACTGGGCAACCAGGCCTTCGAGCCAGCGCAGCGCTTCGAGCTGGCGCGCGATCAGTCGGGAGCGCCGGCGCAGGCGCTGCGTCGCGCGGCCGTATTCGGCCTCGTAAGCTGCAATCTGGTCGGCCTGGCGCTCGTCTTCGAGGCCGTGCGCTTCAGCGAAGGCTTCGAGGCTTTGGAGTTCGAGCGATGGGTCGGCGATGCGGGTCGCGTCGATGCGCACAAGGCGCGCGGTGCCGAAACGGTCCTGGCGCTTCGCGGCGGCGGCGAACTCGTCGCGAATCCAGGCGATGGTGGCGCGCACGGTGCGCTGGTCGCTGGCCTCGCCTTCGACGCGGAAGTAGCGCTCCCAGCTTTCTCGGGGATCGATGCCCTGGACCACCGAGCGCATGAAGGCGAAGTGGCCGACGTGCAGCTTGCGCTGCCGTGCGGCACTGACCTTCGTGGGGCTTCGGGGCGGCGTGCCGGTGGGCGTGGCGAACAACGGCGCTGAAACATCGAACCCAGCGCCCTGCCCTGTACGTGCGGCCTTCGGGCCCTTCCGGCCGCTCTGGACCGTACCGGCCAGCGCCTTGTCGTCGTGCGCGTTCATCGCGCGAGCCGCGCTAGCGCGGCGGCCAGATTGATGCGGGCCTGGGCTTCGAGCAGGGCCACCGCGCGCTCACCGTGGTACAGCCGCGGCCGGTCGAGAAAGCTCTGCAGGACCTGAGCCCGCGCTTCCTGATAGCGGAAGCCCGGTACCCACGCGTATTCCTTGCGCACGTCCTGGTCGTAGCGCTCGAAGCGCCCGCCGGGACTGCCGAGGATGGACAGGTCGATATCGACGAGCAGTCGGGCGTCCGGGCCCGACCCCAGCGCGGCCGGCGCGTCGTCCTGCGTGGCCATCACCAGATCGAAAATGCGCTGGGCCGTGTCGCTGTCGGCCCCCACACGGGCCAGCGAGCGTGCCGCCCACGCGGCGCTGTTCAATTCGTTGTCGCCCGCTCGGGTAGCCTGCGGGTCGTAGATGGCATCGTGGAACCACAGCGCGATGGCGACCTCACCGGCATGCTGGCTGTGGTCGCGCCAGCGAGTCCACAGCGCCAGGCACTCGCGCAGGTGCCGCTGGTCGTGATAGTGCCGGTGCGGCTCGGACCAGGCGGCCAGAAGTTCGGCTTGCAGGCCCGCGGGCGCCGGCCGGCCGAGCGACGACCAGGCCGCGCTCCACGTGGCGGTGAGCGCCACGTCATCGAGCGGGGCTGGATAGGTGTCAGTCACGGACACGGCCAGACGTCACTGCGTCACTGCGCCTCGGGCCACTTCAAGCCCCACTGGTCGATCACCGCCCTCACCCGCCGGTCGCCGTCGGGCACCAGTCTGTGCAGGTCGACTCGGCCCCAGCGCAGGGCGTCGATGCAGAGCAGCATGTCGTCGCCGATCGCTTCGTCAACGGCGCGCAGCTCGAACAAATCGAAGGGGAAAGCCTCGCCGTTGTAGGTCGCGGCAATGAACAGGGCGATGCGGCGGACTTGGCCGGAGTCGCGGGTTTCGGCGAGCTGCAGCAGCCGCTGAAACGCGTGCCCGCCCTTTGCGGTGGCCTCGGCCTTGCGCAGCACCATGCGCTGCATGTCGTCGTCCGGGTCCAGAGGGTGGGCCATGCCGGCTACAGGGGTCGGTGACCGATGTCATCGGGCGCATTCAGGACCGGATGCCCAAGGGCCCTGGCGGCAGCGATCAGGCGGTCGTCGAGGCTGACCAGGACCAAGGACCGCCGCAGGGCCAGTTCGAGGTAGGCCGCGTCGTAGGCGCTCAGGCCGTGCGTGGACGCCAGCCGGTCGAGGCTCACGAAGTCGGGGGTTTCCGGGTCCAGGCGCACCGGCAGTTCGCTCAATTCGCCGGCGATCTCCCCCCGCCGGTCGGCGTCGATGCGGCGCCGCCGTTGCGCGCTTTGCAGGACGTTGGTGCATTCGAGCACCCAAAGCGTGGGTGCCCAAAGCACCTGGTCTCCCAGCGCATCGAGCAGCCCTTCCGTGAAGGGCGTGGCCTCGTCCGGGAAGAACCACGGCATGGTGACCGAGGCGTCGATGACCCAGCCTGCCTTTGCCACGGCGGTTGCCGACGGTTCAGCCATCAGCGACGGCCTTCCTCAATCATGTCCCGGATGGAGACCCCGCCGCCCAAGCCCTGACCGGCCCGGCTCTTGCGGATTCGCGCGGCCAGGGCGCGCGCCTGGCCCGGCGCATCCGGGGCTCGAGGGGGCATCAAGCGCGCGACCTGCTCGCCGCGGCGCGTGATGACGATCTCTTCCCCGCGCGCGGCCCGCTCCACCAGTTCGGACAGACGGTTCTTGGCTTCGAAGATGCCGACGGTGGTCATGGTGAAGTTTCCTGGGAGGTGTGTTGCCAGACGCCTTATTCATCTAGCTGTCTAGATTGTACGACTCTCTTGTCGCCAGACCTCATCGTGGTCCAGCGAGGCAGAAGACTTCCTTACGGATCATGCACTTGGCCCATTGTCTCGTGACAGGGGCTGACTTGTCACCCTGTTTCGCGCATCATGATAAGGGTACTTATCATGTAGCAGACGCTTTGAAGAGCGAGGCCAAGACGTGCCCTTCTCTATCGAGAATCCTCGGTCCAGTCCTCGATCGACAGGCCTGGAAGTTGCGCGAAGGCGCGGTCATTCGTCACCAGGACGGCATCGATGCTCAGGGCGTGTGAGCCGATCAGGAGGTCCATCGGCGCGAGCACCCTGCCCTCGCGTTGGGCGGCGGCCCGGGCGGGTCCGTAAACCTCCGCTGTGGTCGTGTCCCAGGGCAACACGTCGACCCGGCGCAGGAATTCCCAGACTGCGTCGTGAAGTGTCGTGGCCTCGGGCCGCCTGGCCAGACCGAACAGCAGTTCGCCTTGGGTGATGGCCGAGATGCATAAGGAAGTGATCGGCACTGCCACCACGCGTCGCGCAACCGCAGGGTGCTTCTTGAGTAGGTGGCTGACGGTGTTGGTGTCGAGCATGTAGCGCGTCATTCGCGCCACCCCTCCAGCGGATCCCGGTCATGGCTACCCTGGGCGCGCTCTGCTTCGCTCAGGAAGTCCTGGGGCACGTTGGCGGCCTGCAATGCCGTGAAGAAGCCGTCCCAAGTGGTGGGCTTGCGCGACAGGATCACGTCACCGGTCTTTGGGTCCCGTCGGATGAAGACTTCCTTCGTATCAAACCGATAGGCCGCCGGCAGCCGCACCGCCTGGCTGCGTCCGTTGGTGAAGAGTTTTGCGGTTTGAGTCACGTCGGGCTTCGGTAGCATAGATCAAAGTCTATACTGTGCATCAATATATATCAAGGTCTATGCAGTCGCCGGGGGATCGCCGCTGCGAGCACTCGGCACTCCGGGCCACGGCCCGAGGCGGTATCGTGCGAGTGCGCTACTGGAGCCTAGACATGAACTCCGCCTCCCGCCCTCCTCACTGCGATGACGAGTCAGCCAAACGCCGCCGAGCTCAGGAGGAGTTCGTAGCTCGAGGCCTGCGCTCCAGCGAAGATGCCCGGCGGACTGGCTCATACCACCCTGCCGAAACAGTTCATGCCGAGCTGCAGCGGCGCCTGGACGCGCGACGGAAGGCGGTCCTGGGGTAGCCAGCCCTGGGTGCGGCGCTTCTGACGGAGCCTTTCGACGGGTTCAGGCCCGTCAGGAGCGGTGAGGCGATTGCAAGGCGTTTACGACTCATGGAGTGAGTCGATTAGATCCATAATCGACTCATGCCGCCGCTACCAAGGGAAACTCAATCGCAGGATCTGATCTGGCGACAGCCTGGTTGGCCTGACCTGCGCTATGACCCGACAAGGGTGGCCGCGGCTGTCGCTCTCGCCCGCCGGGCGCAGGGCGCCGTGGAAGGCAAGCTGGCGGCCATCGGCTTCGAGCAGCGCCAAGAGATCGCGGCTGAAACCTGGACGCAGGAGGCACTCTCGACGGCAGCTATCGAGGGCGAACGGCTGGACCTGGAAGCGGTCCGCTCGTCGATCGCGCGCCGCCTGGGGGTCTCTCAGGCCAAGAGCATGAACACCCCTCGCCACGTCGACGGATTGCTGGACGTCATGGACGACGCCGTGACCCAGGCCGACAAGCCGGTGACGCATGAGCGCCTCCATGCTTGGCAGGCTGCGCTGTTTCCAACGGGGTATTCGGGCATGAGCCGGATTCGGGTCGGAGGCTACCGCGAGCACGCCGAGCCGATGCAGATCGTCGTTGGCCGCATCGGGCGCGAGACGGTCCACTACGAGGCGCCGCCGTCGGCCGCCGTGCCCGTGGAGATACAGAGGTTCCTGGCATGGCTGGACGGTCCGAATGAGCCGGGCGGCCTGGTCAAGGCCGCGCTGGCACACCTCTGGTTTGAGACCATCCACCCCTTCGAGGACGGCAATGGTCGAATTGGGCGTGCCATCGTCGATCTTGTTCTGGCTCGTGATGCGGGCGAACCGGGCCGTGTGCTACGGATCTCCCAGCAACTGCTCGCGCGGCGTGGCGAGTACTACGAGCAGCTCGAGCGCGCCCAGCATGGCGCGCTTGATGTCACTGACTGGGTCCTGTGGTTCACAGAGCAGGTCCAGGCTGCGTTCGCAGCGGCTTCGTCGGTTGTCGACCTATCGCTGGCCAAGGCGATGTTCTGGAACCAGCACCGCGCCAAAGACCTCAGCCCGCGTCAGCGTAAGGCCATCAACGCACTGCTCGACGCAGGCCCCGGCGGCTTCGAGGGAGGCATGAGCACCCGCAAGTACGAGAGCCTGACTGGAGCCGCGCGAGCCACGGCGTCACGCGACTTGATCGAGCTGGCGACGTTGGGCCTGCTGGTTCAGGTCGGCGCTGGCCGTGGGACGCGGTACTACTTGCAGATCGAAGGCTGGGCGCCAGCCTGATCGCCCCCTCCCCGGCTCGCCCCAGGGCTCGCGGCCGCCTGGAAATCGACCGCAGTGGAGCCCGCTTGGCTTCAGGTCTTGAGAAGATCTTCGATGACCTTGACCAGAGCCTTGCGCTTGGACTCTGGCAACGCGCCGGCCTCGAAGCGGACAACCGCCCTTCCCTTGGCGTCTGCAGTGAGTCTCGCCGCAACCTTCCCTGCTTTTGAAATCGTCAAAGCCTGAGATGCCGCCCGGCCAGGCGTCGGCTCGGGCAGCCCGACTAGCTTCGACAGGATGGTGGCCGCGCCTAGCTCGCCGCGCGCTTCTGCGATGGCGCGCGCCCGAGACAGTGTGCCGTCTGGGTCTTTCTGCATCGCCTCAGTCAGCGGCGCAGCCCAACGGAACTGGATGTCGAGAGGGCTCTGAAATGCCGCGACAACAGCTTCAGGCAATCGCGCCAGGGATACGCTCTTGGACACCAGCGAGACGTCGACGCCAAGGCCTTCCGCCAATCGGCGCAGTGAGCTGTAGAGCCCATCATCAAGGGCCCTTCGGTACATCGTCCCCTGCTCCCAGGCAGACAGGTTCTTTCGCCCGCGGTTCTCCCGCTCCATCTGTTCGAACAGGCTGACGTCCGACGCCTCTACGATGGCCGCAAGAACCGGAATCCCCAGCTCAGCGCAAGCGCGATGCCTGCGGTGTCCGAAGATCAGCTCGAAGGTCGGTCGAGCCGGGGGTGTTGAACCGTTCAACACCGACACAGGGCGAACCTTGATCGGCTGCACGTTGCCCCCTGCCGCGGCAATCTCAGCCTTCAGTTCCTGGAATTCAGTGGTGAGAAACGACGCTTCATGGCGGTTGGCCCACTTTGACGGCCGGATCATGGATGGATCGAGCTTTCGAAGGGGCGCCTCTTCTTCCAGCAACTTGACGCGCGCCTTCAGCGCTTCAGCCTCCTGAACAGCGCCCGACTGCGCCGTCAAGAAACCCATCATCGTTCCCGGCGCCGTCTTGGCCTTTGGCGGCTCGGCCGCCGGGGCGCTGTCGCCAGCCGGCTTCAGGCCAGCCTGCAAACCGGGGATGAGACCCGCCTTCTCGAACATCTTCCTGGCCATTATTCAGCCCCCCTTTCAGCGGGTGTTGAACGGTTCAACACCGCGGCAGTGCGGCCTGGCGAGGTGACCGTACCTGGGTTGGACTCAACCTGCCGACGCCACACGGACTGAACCGAAGTCTCGATGTAGCTCACCATCAGGTCGTAGGCATCCCTGGCGCGCTTGAAGGTTCTCGCGTTGCCGTCGTACTTGGTGATGTCAAAGACCGTACCGAACTCGACCGTCGCCGAAGCGGTGACAGCGGACTTTGGAATTTCCATCGGCAGCACAGAGACCCGGTTGGCATAGGTGCTCTGAATCCACTGCTTGACGATCGCGCCGGTGGCATCCGAGCTGTCGACTCGGCTGAGCAGGATGTTCATAAAGTCGAATTGCTTGTCGTGCCCTCGGTTGGTGAGCAACTGCGTGGTCAGATCAGAAAACAAGGACCAGAACTGGGCCGCAGAAGCGAAGTCCAGCGTGCTGGGTGGCAGCGGCATGATGATCCCGTTGCTGGCCAACAGTGCGTTGATCGTCGTGTAGGAGAGGGCAGGGGGGGTGTCGATCACGATGACGTCGTAGTCGGCGCGCACGTCGTCGATGCCATAGTTCAGGACGTTCCAGAACTCGAAGCCTTCCTCCTTGGTCTGCCGAGCTGGCAGTGCGAATTCCGCTCCGAAAAGCAAAGGCGACGCCGGGACCAGGTCGATGCCATCCCAGTAGGTTGGGCGGATCGCATAGCGAATCGAGGTCTCTGCGCCCATGACCAAAGGCAGGATGGTGTCCTCCTCCTCCACCTCTGCGTCGGGCAAGATCCCGAACAGGGTTGTCAACGAGCCTTGCGGGTCGGTGTCAATGACGAGCACCTTGTGTCCGAGCAGCGACATCCCCTGGGCCAAGGTGATCGCCGTCGTCGTCTTGCCGACACCGCCCTTGAAGTTCGCAATGCTGATGGTCACGGCCTCCGCACCGGTCGGTCGCAAACTCTCCTTGCGGTACTCCCGCATCCAGGCCCTGACCTCGGGCAGAGTGAACTGGCGCCGATTGCCAACATCGTTCAGCGTACCGGGCGGCAGATCGCCACGCCCCATCCGGTGCGTCAGCGATCCCTTCTCGATGCCAAGTAGCTGTGCAAGCTGGCTCAGGTTCCAGATTGGTGCTGCCTTGCGTGTGGTCGGCGACAACATTGCCGATCGGATCTGCGACATCATCTCGACCGAGTGGGCAGCCTGTTCTGCGATGTCCGCAAGCCCTATCGGGGCTGGCGCCTTGATGCTGAGCTTTGACATGTACTCCTCCAGGCGCGAGTTTACCGCTCGCTTTACGCTTAGCAGCGCGGCATGGCAACATTCGTCAACTGGTCGGCTGCTTGAAGGCCGTGTTGGCTACCGCGGGGGCTTTTGTCCTGGTTTCCGAAACCAAAGCCCTCAGTGCGGGTTCAATAGGTTCCAAGTCTTCAAAAACCTATAAACCCTTTAGACTCTGAAAATCTCTTCTTAATCAATCACTTAGCTCAATCGACGTGAGGGGATATAGGAAGTGACGTGAGCCTGTTTAGGGGGCGGGGTGAGTGGATATGGGTCGTCGCGTGAGGGCCCCTAGGCTATCTCGTGAGTGGATATGGGCCTGTGGCTCATGGCGCGCCGCAGGGCGCAGTAAAACGCACGTCAAGGTCGTCGCGAGCTTCACGTGAGCTGTTTTGGGTGCCTTCAGCCCGTCCCTGCTGGCTTCTGTCTCGTGAAGTCGATGTCGCCATGCCAACAAATGCGCCGCCCGGGGTCGGACAGGCTATCAGCGCAGGTGCTGGCGAGACGTGAGGGCTTCTAGGCGGCCGAGCGCTTTGGGCAACGTGAGGACTTTTGGGTAGCAGTTGCGTACCTCCGCGACCGGCCGGCACCGCCCGAAACCCCGTGACGTGAGGACATTTAGGATCTCGCAACAGAACGTGAGAGATGCTTTTCACGTTAGCATGGCGGAATGGACCGTTTCACATGAGCCGCCAGATCGCCACGCAGACGGAGCTGATCGAGAACCCGCTTCGAAAGCCGGTCAACACGCTGGCCATCGTGCCCACGAAGTCCAGCAAGATCACCGTTCTGGCGCGCAAGGCCTACAACGTGCTGCTCTATATCGCGCAAGAGCAGGGCATTGAACAGGAAGTCTTTCGGGCGCCCCTGCAGAGCATCTTGCGCGGCGTGGACTTCAATTCCAACGCCCGCGAGATCGTCAAGCAGCACCTGCGCGCGATGGTCAGCACAACGGTTGAATGGCAATCGCCAACGGCAGGGGAGGGCGAGGCATGGAACGTTGCCGGCCTCCTGGCCCACGCGAAGGTCTACAAGCAGGGTGGTGAAAACTGGGTTGAGTGGTCGTTCGCGCCCAACATCAAACATGAACTGCTTGAGCCGCAGCGGTTCGCCAGGTTGCGCCTCGACGTCATCTCGCAGCTTCGGCGCCACTCGGGCGTGGTGCTCTACGAGATTTGCGCCCGATACCGCGATGTCGGCCTGACAGCGCGGCAGCCATGGCCTTGGTGGCGGCCCGTTCTGACTGGAAGCCCGGACACCGAAGACTCGGTAAAACAGGAGTACCGCTTCTTCAAGCGCGATGTGCTGAAGCTCGCCATCGCCGAGGTCAACGCGGTGACGGACCTCGACGTCGAGCTGATCGAGCACAAGGCCGGGCGCTTCATCGCCGACATCCAGTTCAGGGTGGCGAAGAAGCAGCAGGAAGCGCTGCCATTGCGGCACCCGCCTGTGCCTGTCGACCTGTCGCAGGTCGTGCGTGCGACGGCGGCCGGCATCCGCGCTGAAGACGCCGAAGCCTTGATCCAGTCGCATGGCAACGAGGCCATGGCGGCTGGGCTCGATGCAGTTTTGAAGCGCATCGCCAACGAATTTCCGGAGCCCCTGCGCGACCCGTATCGCTACTTGCGGGCGCTCCTCGAGTCCAGCTCTGCAACGGCTGCCAAGAAGGCTGCTGAGGGCAGCGCCAATCCACCAGCCAGCAGCGCAGCTGCGGCTGCAGCCTTGGAAGGCTGGACCGCTGAATGGGTCAGCACGCGGCGAGCGCTGGTGGTGGCAGAGTTCGAGGCGCTGTCGCCCGAGACGCAAGCCGAATGGGTCGAGCGCTTGCGCGCGCACCTCTATGAGCGCGGCGCACACCCGTCGATCCGCAAGCGGCTCGAATCCAATGGGTGGAAGCACCCGATGGTGACCGGCGAGCTGATCCGGTTCTTCAAGGGTGCCGACTGGGACAAGCCCACGCCCCAGGAACTGCTCACGATCGCTGCTCAACGTGGCGGCCGGTAGATCGTTGATGCCCGCGACGTCGGAACCGATCGGGCGTCCCTTGACTCGCAAAACTGATTGCCAACAAAGCACAAAAAAGGCCACCCGAAGGTGGCCCCCGAGTCATCACCTGATGGGTATCAGGCGACGCACTCGTACAGCGACAGGAGATTGTTCGGATGTTCGCTATCCGCCGTGGTCTTCAGGTACTTGTTCCCGTAGCGGCTGACCGCGACGATCACATCGACCACATGCCCGCCGGCCTTGACGAAGAAGGCGTATTTGCCGACCTCGATAGACCGGATGGCTTCTTCCTGGTTGAGTTTCCAGTTCGTGCCATCGGGATTCACCCCGCCGATTGCCTTAATCCGCTCGTGCGGATTAAGGCGGTCGGTTTTATTGACACATTTCACTTCATGCCGTGAGGCCATGTCCATTACCCTTTCTTAGGTAATATCTGCCAAGGTCGGGCTCGGAGAAACCCTTCCTTGACGGTCAAAATGGCCACCGCGTACACTCGTTGTGTCACCAAAAAGCTGTGCGGTCTCCGGGCCCATTGCTTGCTGTTAGCGACGATGTAAATCCGCTTCTATTCGACGGCGAGGGAGCGGTTTTCGCCGCCCGCGCGTGGCCACGGTAAATCGGAGTCCAGAAGCACGAAGGGCCCCAGTGAGGGACCCTGATGATTTCGGCGACGACG